>CAYSKG010000001.1:0-17415 GCA_964431725.1 uncultured Candidatus Bathyarchaeia archaeon
ATTCATCCTGACAGAAGGCGCAGAAGGAGCAGTGTCCATAATTAACTTTGATGATTCTCTTGTTTCCCTCCTCTATTACGTCTATGGCGTCTGAGCTGCAGACTTGAGCACATGCACCGCACCCAATGCACTTCTCCTCATCAATTTCATGTTTACCGCGGAAACCCTCCGGAGTCCGCCAGTAATCCTCTCTCTCTTCGATCTTAACGCCAAGTATGTCAGCTATAGCCTTAACAATCGCTTGAGGTCGAGGTGGACAGCCGGGAACGTAATAGTTGACGGGTACCAGCTGATCTGGAGGCCCAACCATCGGATAACCCTTGTCGAAAATTTCTTTAGTTAGCGCGCAGTTGCCGACGGCTATCACTATTTTAGGCGGATTAATCTTCTCATAAGTCTCTAAAAGATGATCTTTGCCCTTAACGTTCACCCCGCCAGTTAGGACTAGAACATTAGCCTCCTCAGGCTTCTCAACAACTTCAACCCCTAACTCAGCTAGCTTATAGCGTGGAGCAAGGCATTCCAGAATCTGCACGTCACATCCATTACAGCCGGCGGAAAGGAAGCGATAAACAGATATTTTACTCATACATCTCCCCCTCCACAATTACTTTAAGGATACAATACGCTTCTTACCAGTTTTTACATCAATTATTGCTACGCGATCAGTACATGCAAAGCAGGGATCTATGCTCTCAATAACTATTCTAGCGTTTTCAAGTTTCTCGCCGCGGAGCATCTCTATTATGGTGAAGTCATTAGCGAATGACGGTGTCCGAACCTTAACCCTCTCTGGAATATTCGTTCCATTAGACTTAATATAGTAAACTAGTTCCCCGCGGGGCGCTTCAGCTCTCCCAACTTCCTCGTTAACCAGGGGCTCCCCAGATTCAACGGCGATCTCACCTGCTGGAAGATTATCAAGCGCCTGCTCAATTATACCCATGCTTTCGTAGGTCTCCCTAGCCCTCACAAGAGCCTTCGCACGTGCATCCCCATCTTTCTCCACTATTACCTTAAAGTCGAGCTCGCCGTAAGCGGCATATGGATCATCTTTTCTTATGTCGCTGGATATTCCAGAGCCCCTAAGTGTTGGCCCAACGGCCCCTAAATCTAAGGCTTTATCCTTTGGTAATACACCAACGCCCTTAGTTTTCTTGGTGAAGGCTCCATTATCATCTAGAAGCGTCATGATGTAATCTGAGAGAGGTTTAAGTTCCCTAAGAACTTCACGTATTTTTGCAGCTTTTTTGGGAGTTATGTCTCTTCTGACACCGCCAATCGTATTTATTAGATAGTTCATTCTGTTCCCAGTTAAATATTCGAGTAGATCCTGAACTCTTTCCCTTTCACTCATTATCTTCAGAAATGCCTCATGTTCATGAAGGCTATGAGCCAATATGCCGAACCAAAGGTAGTGGCTGTGAAGCCTCTCCAGCTCCATATATATGCAACGTAGATATTTCGCGCGCTCAGGAACTTCAATCTTCATCAGTCCCTCAACAGTCTGCGCATAACATAATGTATGCACCCCGGAGCATATGCCACATATTCTTTCCGCGAGAGCTAAATTCTGCTTGTAAGTCTTGGTTGTAAATAGTTTCTCAATTCCCCTATGCATGTAGCCTAACTCAATTTTTGCATCAATTATCCTATTTCCCTCAACCAGAAGCTCAAATCGCTCAGGTTCCACAAGTTGAGGGCGGTATGGACCAATATAAACTGTCTCCGGCAACTAAACCACCTCCATCCTTTTAACTAATTGTAGAACAGGGCTCCTATGGAGTTCAAGATGTAGCTCCTTATAGGGGACGCCGAAGGACAGTGCGAGAAGCTCCATTAGATTAATGCATGGTATACTATGTTTCACACCATAGGATCTAAGCATTATCTGCCCCATCTCAAACTGTATCATACATGCTGGACACGCGGTTACAACCGCATCTGCCCCAGCATCCTTAATTCTATCCAACTTTATCAGCAGCCTCTTTTTCAGCGAAAATTCCTCGTCTGCTTGCATGCTTGGATATCCACAGCACAAACGTTCAAGTCCGTAATTAACTATTTCAACTCCAGTTTGCACAGCTATTTCCTTCATCATATTAGGCTTGCGCATTATATCAGGGCTCTTATATTCACGGTATAGGTGGCAACCATAGTGGAGTGCAATTTTTAGCTTCTGTGGTTTAACAACGCAGTTCTTAATCTTATCTAAACCTACATCTTCGTAGAGAACCTCAACAACATGTTTAACTTCAACCTTGCCTTTATATTCCCTTCCATAGCGCTTCAAAATCTCATTAACTCTATTTCTTTTCTCTGCATTATGCTTTAGAACTTCATTCGCCTCAATCAAAGTTTCATAACAACCGTTACATAGAGTCATTAGGTCTAATCCAAGATCCTCAGCAAACGTAAGGTTTCTAGCTGATATTGTCAAAGCAGCCATTTCATCCAAGAGACGCGATATTACAGGTTCTGGACAACAAGAGTAACCGAGCAGATCAACAGCTTCAAGTCCAACCCTCTCGAAAACCTTTCTCGCCGCTATTTCAATATTTGGCAAACGCATAGGAATCTGACAGCCCAGAAAGAATGCATATCTAATCATTTGCCCTCCTCCTCCCCCTCCTACTTATATCTCAACCTCCTCTTTTCCCAGTCAAACCCAACTTTCTCGCTTAAATTCGTATCCTTGATCATGCTGTGAAATTCGCTTATAGACTTTTCGTCTGCAAAAGCAAATCCCGCAGACTTTGATAAGCCAGCAGCCTCACGTTTCCTTTGAATGAAGGATGATATAGGCGCTACGCAGCTACTCGATATTAATGCTTCAGCAACAGGTCTAGCTTTTGGAGGTAAAATTCCCTCAAGCGGCTTCTTGAGCGGTCTTTTATCATCCGGCCAATCTTTTGTTAATACTAATCCATGCTTCGGTTCTGGATGTTCTATAAGCGTAACGCCGAATAGATCTGATATTTCTCTCTCAATAAAGTTTGCTGCTGGAATTAAATAGGCAATGGACTCAAGCGTGTTATCCTCTTTAGGCTTTAGGCTCCTAACGGTCAAAACTATTCCATCTATATGGAAGTGATATAGATATTCCATGTCTAAGCCATTGTCAACCGCGGAAATAGTCATGAAACGTAGCATTGGATAACGATTTTTCAATAGCTGAACAACCCTCCTAACAGCGGATGGCTCAACTTTGACAAATATTCTTCTTTCACGTTGTTTATAGGCTTCTAAGAAATCTTCGCCTAGATTCTCCCTCAAGTAGCTAATTAAATTGCTCTCAAAATCCGCAGTCATCTTTCATCCCTCCAAATAGCGTTTTCTATTAAATTCCCAAGCCTCTCTCCTTGTTGCAACCCTAATGGCTTGAGGCGAACAGAACTTTGCGCATTGTGGATCTCCGTCGCAGAAGTCACATTTCATAGCCGCAAAATAATCAGCGTTAAACCATGGAACAGAAAGTGGGCATGCAACAGTGCAAGTTCTGCAGCCTATGCATTTCATCGGATTTATTTTAACCAGCCCTGTTTCCTTATCTTTCACTATAGCTTCTTTGGGGCACGCTGCAACGCAAAGAGGTTCATCACAATGCTGGCAGTAAATTGCCTCAAATTCATTAGTAGCCTCATCGAATTGTATATGCAAGTTGGACCTGCTTAAATCAAAGTTTTTAAAATGATAATAGACGCAGGCAATTTCGCAGAAGAGACAACCAGTGCACTTTGTCGGATCATATAAAAGAACCTTTTGTTCCTCCACCTCAACCCTCTGCATTATAACCCCTCAAACTTAGTTCTCTAAACTTAGTTCTCTTTTATAAATTAAAAATAACTTCTTTAACTTGAATTATTTAGGGTTTTCCCCATCAAAACATCAAGACGTAAACTTAAAAATCAGAAGGAGGGTAATAGATAAATAATTCTTAAGCACTTTAGTATCTTGGGATGATGCGTGGCGACGGCGTGGAACCCGTCTATTCAGATGGGTTGTGACACTTTTAGAAACTAACCTCCGCTGACCAAAAATATTTTAAGATTTTTAAGCAGATTATTCCTCTTTTCTTATTATTATTCAGGAGGATGAATAATTTGAAGCCAAAAGTTGCAATATCACTAGGTGTAGAAGCTGATAATCCTCAGCTCTTCAAGGAGAAATTAGGTGACATAGCTGAAGTCCTCTCCTGCGATCTCAGAGTAGGAAAGATTCCAGAAGTCGCTAAAGAATCAGAAGCAATAATATTAGGTCTTGAACTGGCGGATAACGCTTTTTTAAATGAATTCCCAAAACTAAAAATCATCGCAAGATATGGAGTCGGCTATGACAATGTTAATGTTGAAGCATGCACGAAAAGAGGAATATACGTTACCCACACCCCCGGCATTCTCTCCCATGCTGTTGCAGAGCTCACGATGTGCCTAATGCTCAGCCTATCAAGAAATCTAATTCAAGCAGATAAATATGTGAGAACTGAATGGGCAAAACCTGACAAAAAGGTTAAACTTCCAAAGGGAACCGACCTCTATGGTAAAGTGCTAGGAATAATTGGTTTAGGACGCATAGGATGTCAAGTTGCAGCCAGAGCAAAAGCCTTTGGCATGAAAGTAATATACTATGATATAGAGCGTAAAACAAATTTGGAGGAAAACTTAGGAATCCAGTATACAGACCTAGAAACTCTCTTAAAAGAAGCAGATTTCATATCGTTGCACGTCCCTCTAACACCTAAAACAAGGAATCTAATAACTGAAAAAGAATTAAAACTTATGAAGTCGACAGCCTATCTAATAAATACGTCGAGAGGACCAGTTATAGATGAAGAAGCCTTATGCAAGGCTTTAAAGAATGGATGGATAGCTGGAGCTGGACTGGATGTTTTCAGCGAAGAACCACTCCCGTTAAACAGCCCGCTTATAGACCTAGAAAACGTAATCTTGACGCCGCACATAGGAACATATACTGCTGAAACCAGAAGAGCTATGGCATTGATGTGCATAGAAAATGTGCGAACAGCATTAATGGGAAGAACTCCACCAAATTTAGTGCCCGAACAGAAAGGAAAGAATTTTTAATTTTTCTCACCTATTTTTTAATGCTACAAACAAAAATATTGAAAAGTTAATATTTTAGTAGAATTACAAGGGGGCATAATTAAATGGTTATGGAAGATTTCAACCTGCTTATATCAACATCCCGAGGAAACGAAAACAACGCTTGCTCAGAAATATGGTTTCTTTTGGGAGAATTAGGTGATAGGGAAGCTTTAGTCGATAGAACAGAGGTTTCGGGGTTGATAGTTGCAAAAACAAATTTAGACCCATTTAAAGCCATAGAAGAATTAAGAAATCTCCTTAAAGAGAGACCGGAGGAATTCCGATACATTTTAAAGGTTCTCCCCGTAGAAATTGTAGTTAAAACTAGAATCGAGGAAATAAAGAAAGCCGTTGCAAAGCTTCACAATAAAATCCTAGAAGATGAAAGCTTTCGAGTCACAGTTGAGAAACGTCACTCAAATATATCGACAAGAGATCTCATCGAGGCCGCTGTTGAAAATTTGAATCGCAAAGTCGACTTAACCAACCCGGACAAGATAATACTTATTGAAGTTCTTGGAAGATTAACGGGAATTTCAGTGATTAAACCCAACGATATACTCTCAGTTACTAAAGAAAAACCCAAAACAACATAAAATACAAAATAGATACGCGATTGTATAATCTTATGTTGTTTAGCGCTGTACAACTAGGAGAGCCGCTCTTTCGATCATGATGCTTTTAAGAGCCTCCCTAAAAGATCCTCTCATACAAGCCTCAAGCTCAGCTTCAGATATATTAAATCTCTTCATTATATTAGGGATCTTTTCATCTGTCAGCTCGATTAAGCTTTGATCTCTCTCTCCGCCTAAAACCCCTAGAATATTATTTAGCGCAGAGAGAGCTTCATAACGGTTATTTGCAACGATCACTAAAATAACTTTATTGGATGTAGGTTTAACGCCCAAAATTTCAATAGCCCTTTTAATTTGATCTTGACCGGAGGCGAAAAGCAAAATTTCAACTGGAAGATTCTTTGAAATATTCATACCTGACTCGAAAGATTTGAGCGCATTCAAAACTGCGAAATATATATGTTCAAAACCAGCTACTAAAGAAGCATCTAAAACCTGAACATGGCAGTTTCCACCTTTATCCCTAATCAAATTAAGAAATTTATCAACATTGCAAATTTTAACGTTTTTAAATCCCTCAACAATTAAATACTTTCCTAGAATCTTAGCCTCTATCATTTTATTTCCTCTAAAACTTCTTTTATGAATCGATTGATTAAGTTTAGCTCCATTCCCCCTTCAACTAGCTTATGTTTCACCTCGTCAATTGATACTCCATTCCGCTTACATCTTTCAATCAAATTTCTCACGGTCTCTTTTCTTTCCCATGGAAAGACTATCCATCGCCTAGTAACCTTAACGTAGTAATCCGGAATAATAATGCTCCAAGGCTTATAATAGATGGTTGCAATTTTAATAACATCTGCTCCCCCCTCCCTAACGTGATCACTAACGAGCCTTAGACTCCTACCAGTATCAGCCACATCATCCATAATAAGCACTTTTCTTCCTTCAACTGACATTGAAAGCGGCTGCGTTATAACCGGTTTATCCCCAGTCTCAGCCACACCCCTATAAAATTCAACACGAATGTTAGCCAATTCAACGTTGCCAAGCAGATCTGACATAACTCTAGCTGGTGGCCAACCTCCACGGGAAACACCGACGATGACGTCGGGGGAGAAGGAATCTTCCCTAATCATGTCGGCTAATGTGAGAAGCATTTCATATATTTCATCCCATGAAGGAACTTCAAAATCTATATTCAACTTCAAATTACATCCTCAAAAACTAGATTAACATTTAAAAAATATAAAAATTTAAGAAGTCATCTGTTAAAAAGGTTGTTTTGAAAGAAATTTTTAGGTTTAAGCACGTTTTATGCGAGTTCTTGTAATGCTCTTAATCTCTTGACTATATTTGGATGCGTTGAGAAGAGTTCGGCTATTTGATCCAATAGTGTAACCTTACGCCTCAAATATTCGGAGACTAATTCATGATCACCTCTTACCGCTCTTGCTCTTGAAAGCATAAGAGAATCTTTTTCTGCGCTGTCTGGATCAGATATAAAGAGAGCCTTGAAAGAACTTAAACTTCCCGTATCACTATAACGTTTGCGTACCCTACTTGTTGAATGAACAATCTTAACCAATCCTTCCGAAAGCTTTCTTGCACCATCCTTCACAACAGTTGCACTATGTCTATCAGCATAGTACTCCCTTAACCTACTTAAGTACAATGTAAAGAGCGTCAGAATCCAATATACCGCTATACTCAGCAAACCTATCAGTACTAACAAACCTCCGTTTCCACGTTCATCTCTACCTCCTCTATAATACATTGAAGACCACGTTAGTGAATAACCAACGTAATAGAAAAGTGCTGGTAATAATGAAACAAACATCATCACTTGCATATCACGATGCTTTATATGTCCAATCTCATGGCCTATGACGGCTTCAACCTCATCCATGTCAAGTGTATTTAGTAGCCCCGTCGTAATAGCCACCCTGTTGCCCGAGAGCGGTGAACCATATGCAAACGCATTCGGTATCGGGATGCGGGCTATCCTTATCTCCGGAGTTTTTATGCCGCTCTTTGCGCTTATTCTCTCGACTATCTCATAAAGTTCTGGTGCCTCCTCTCTTGAAACCCTTTTAGTTCGATATATTGCGTCAATCATATAAGGCGCCATAAGCCACTGTATAACGTTAATGAAGATTACAAAGGCTCCTAAAGTTAAAATATTGAATGTTCCAAGCAATGAAAGTATAATTGCCACGAACAGTGTAGAGAGCCCTATTATGGCGGTTAGCGTTGCAAGCATTGCAAACTTTAGTTTAAGGATGCTCATTCGGTTAGATCACCTAGAGAAGAAAAATATAGAACTCGAATATATATCTTTTATTCCAACTTTTTTACACATTATAAACCCTACTTAATCATTATTCATTAACTGGTTAATATATCGATTTTTCTCTCTCAGCTTCAGGGCTTAAATTATTCAAAACCCCCTCAATTTTTTCGTGGATTATTTGCCTTAATTTCCCCGATATATAGCCACGACGTACTATATCATCAAGTTTTTCATCATCAATCTTCCTAATTCTTCCATTTGGCCACATACATATGTCAACCTCCAAATCTATGTATCGAACCTTAGTTGGATAAACCTCTATAGGCGTATTTATGTTGACATAGGTGCCCTTATATTCTCCATTTTTAGAAAAATAGGAAGTTCGGAAACTCCATTCACCAATTTTCATACTTGTAATCGCGTAATCACCCGGCTCCTTCCGAACCCCAAGTCCATCATAAACGCCCGGCGTCGAAAACACTCTTAAAAGCTTGATTTGCTTAGTTTGTTCATCGAATTTTATTATGCGGGCTTCACCCAAACTATATATCCTACCATTCACTTTAACGTGCTCTATGTTTATTTTCGCCCCCTCATAGGGATACTCCCGCCATATAGTCTCCTTAAAAAGTCTTTCAACTTCCTCATAGGGGCATCCCCTATCAAGAAGCTTCTCAGCCATCTCAACCATATAGGCGATTTTACCTCCGCAGGCCTTATAATAATGATGCCCACTTAAGGTTGGAACAACCCTGCTCCTAATTTCATCCAACTTTCTCTTCGAGAGGCTAGGAAACTCAACATTTATGCGAATTTTTCTTTGTTGAATAGAAGACTCAATCTCTCTTAAAGTCTTCCCCATAATCTCAGCCAGATTCATTTGATAATTTTCTTCGTAATCTATTCCTATTGGCGAGAAAATTGAGAGGCGTCTTCGAACTATAACATCATCAAGTGTGTCAAAAAGTATTAGGATAAATTTTTCAGCGGTAACAGTGTCACCAATTACATTAACGCCCTGTCTATCAAATCTGTCACTTATTTCTATATCCGGCTGGTTAATTCCATCATACGTGTTTGATAGCTTAAATCTCTCCTTTATCGGAGCGGAAGGCTGAACTATTCTAAAACCATTATCAAGTAGTAAACGTGTTAAGGCTGTGGTATATATCCCCCTCACCTTAGCCCTGAACATTGGCTTAAACTCTCCACTTCTTAAACGTCGAGATACTATTTTTTAGCAACTCTGTAAAGCCCGTTAATCTTCTTCACTTGAAATTTTACGCCTAAAATTTTCTCTGTAAGCCAAATGTTCGATTCAAGATGATCTGATATGGTCCGTGTTAAGTATGTTGATTCGTTATTAGCCAACGCTACATATGGCACTAGCATATCAGCCATGTGAACATCAACGGTTGCTCTAGCATCTATCTCCTCAAGCAAGCCTCTAACAGCTTCCCACGCCACTCTCTCGCTAGTCTTTCCAATTTCACCTATGGAGTCGCTTCCAATCAAGACGCCTTTATCCGTCTCAGCCCACAAGACCAGCGAACTTCCCTTCTGTAGTGGATTAGAGAAATCATTTACTACTCGAATTTCCGGATTTAATCCCCTTGACCGAAGAATTCTCTCAGCCTCTCTCGCCTGTCTCTCAGCAACTCTTCTATTAGCCAAAAAGGTGCAAACCGATATCCCCCCAATAGTTTTTATTTCGCCAAATTCTTCAAGTCTTATAGGCTTGAGTTCCCTGCATGGTTGAGTTCTCAATATGACTTCTCCCATACCCTTAGGATAGTAACCATATTTTTTGACTTCTATTTGAGCCCTCAACCCCATTTTCCCAAGAATTCTTAAGTAAACATGTTTAAGATAATTTATTGTGGGCGAATGTCTAACGTCGGTTCCACCCTTAGAGATTTTAAGCGTAACGTTTTTCTCGGCGAATATACATATCGGCAAAACGGTCATTATTAGCATTGGTATGCTGCCAGCGGTTCCTATCTCAGCATATAGCTCTCCACCCCTTATCTTTCTAGGCTCAAACCACAACTCTTTCGAGCCAACATATGCACCTCTCACATCAGCATCACAAAGCTTAGCAGCCGTCAAAACTGATTCTAGATGTTGAGGTCTAAGTCCTGGTTCACTACGCTTTTTACGTATATTATAAATGTGTAATGGTTCACCTATTATGCTGGCTAGGGCAACTGATAAACGTAATAGTGTTCCACTACCGCTCTTCTGTCCACCATCTATTTCAAGCATTTTCAAATTTTCCTCTTTCAATAATATCTGCTGAACATCAAATTTAAACTATTAGATAAGAAAAACTTAAAGTGTTCTTAAGAAATTATAAATAGGGGAAAGTGTGAATAAATGTCTTGAATCTAAAGAAAGAGAAAAATGCGGTTATTATTCCCTCATTATTTGGAGTAGCCGGAAAATATGAGTGAGGAGCTCGATATAAAAGATATTATTGAGCGAATAGATGACTTATTAAGAGTTCTCAAGCTTATATCGAATGATCTTCTTGATGTTTCAAAAATGTTAAAAACTTACGTTAGTTCCCGCATAGGGGAAATATCAGAGCCGGCTATAAGCCAAGCAGAGAAAATAAGAACTATTGATGAAGTTCGAAGGTTTTTCCCGCAGGATCTACTCGGTTCCCTCCTTTTTGAAATAACAGAGGATTACATAATTGTTAGGCCTAGACACTATTTAGGTCCAGAAAATTTTGCGAGAATAGCTTCGATAGTCCGCGAACAACTTAATGGCGAATATGTTAGCCACGGAAAAGAATCGCATTTTAGGGTTCCAAGAAAAGTTACAAAGAATTCTCCCTAAATTACTCTTTTAATTTTAAAATAATTTTATTCAAGTACATTTTATTAGTAAATTCACTTAAATGTAAAACGTTTCTCCCGTTCCTCTTCTTTCTCTAGCTCTCTCTTCAGCTTCACGTCTGGCTTCTACCACCACTCCGCTTTTTCTTGCACCCTGTTTTGTAACCTCAATATCGTATTTTATGAATTCTTGGACAAACTCTCCCAATCTTTTATTCATTTCAGCTAATTCATCTTTATTGAATGAAACCATTATATCTGGATTGTTAACCCAGTTCATCCATCCTAGCAAGCTTCTGTGTAATGCAAGTAGAATAAATCTCATCGACTGAACTAGTTCAAGCCTATCCATGTCTTTTCTCTCCAATAGCTTCCTTATTCTTTCCAAGGTTCTCTCCGAAGCCCTTATCCATCCTTCATTCACTATTCTCACCTCCAACAACCCGATCATTCTTTTCGATCCACCATAAAGAATACGTAACCGTTAATATCTCTTTTGGTCTCTCATAAAACTTAAGAATCAGTAATAATATCTAATATGAAAATCCTTGAATTCGCCAGCGGGCTTCTCCCATATAACTTCAACCTTTTTAACAATAGCTCCTGGAGGCCCTCTATGGCAGAAATTAATCATGGCCTCAACATTCTCCTTTTCGCCTTCAAAGACCGCCTCCACTCTGCCATCCGGTAGATTACGAACCCATCCAGTAACATTGTTACGTATGGCTCTTAAGCGTGTTTCATATCTAAAGAAGACTCCTTGAACCCGCCCGCTTATGAAAACGTGAGCCCTAACTTTCATGGGCCCGCCTCAACACTATAATTAATATGCTTTTTTAAATTTTATGGTTTGGTTTGAAAGCTCAACATCATATGTTTGATTCACGTCGAAATCTACGCCTAGCTCTTCATATTCCCGTTCAGTTAGAAATAAAATTATTTTAGGCATTGTAACCCTAGATTGAATATTAAGTAACGGGATCTGTTGTTGTAGCATTCTGATCATGTCTTGAACCATTCTAGCTTCTTCACTTGCTGGTCTAATAGCGAATCTTGGAGCTACGTCTTCCTGAACTAGCTCTATACGCTTACCTAAGTTCCCTTCAATATCTTTAAAGGATTCTATTCTTTGAACTCTAACTCTCATCACTTAAGCACCTAAAAAATAATAGTAATCAATGCCCCTATAAAAGGATCGATGTTAAAATGCTGCTAAATGCTTTTAAAGCTTAATTTCTTCACATATTAAGTAAGTATCATTGTGGGGTGTAAAATGGTGAAACTTGTAACAGTTCTGCTTCCAGAAGCTTATCTTGAGGGGCTTGACGAGCTAGTTAGACAAAACATGTACCCAAGTAGAAGTGCTGCCATAAGAGCTGCTGTAAGGGATCTACTAAAACGGGAGCTTTGGTCCAAATAGACGAAAACAGTAACACTTTAACTGTGGTTCAAACATTAATTTAATTGCAGCTGACCGATGAAGAAGCCCGTTGCTAAGGAAATCGCTAATGACTAAAGGACGGACATCTAAGGTCGGCTGCTTCCACTATATTTTCTTAACAAAACTATTTGCTAAATCCCGCAGTCTTTTAGCAGTCTTGGATGGATTTCCTGCTTTAATTATTGCTCTGCCAACGATCAAATAGCGTGTGCCAGCGGAAAGTGCTTCTTTAATCTTCCCACCTTGCGCACCAATTCCAGGGGAGTAAATTGGTATTGCCCCTCTTAGAGCATCATGTATCTCCCTTATTTTTTCGGGATAGGTTGCGCCAACTATAACGCCGTCAGCTTTCCATCGCAAAGCTTTCTCAGCGAAGATCAAATATTGTGGCTTAATTTCACCTGTTATTGGATCATAAACGCTTTGACCATAACCTTCCCAAGCAGACTTATGGCTCATGTACGCCAGAAGTATGACTCCTCGCTTCATTCTCTCAGCAATCTCAAATATTGGCTGAAGCCCATCCTCCCATCCAACGAATGGATTGGCGATTAACGCATCAAAGCCGGCTTTAAAATAGTTTTCAGCTATCACGCGATTTGTATGTCCAATATCATTAACCTTACAATCCATTATTGTAGGCAGGTTAAGCTCACGTGCTTTATCAAGAATTTCCTTCACACCATTGAAAAGTCCTAGAGGTAAAACAAGATGATGATTTATCTTCAATGCACATATATATTCATGAACTTCCTGAAGTATCTGCATACTTCTTCTAAGAATTTTTTCAGGATCTTCAGCAATAACATCTAACGCCAAAACTATTTTTGACTCTTTTTCTCTCTCCGACTTCTCCATAAAAGATCCAAATGCTGAGAACAAACCCACTTAACCTCCATCAACACTAAAGAAATCCCCACATAATCTGGTAACCAAAATTCAATATTTATATTTGTATCTTAATAGTTGAAAAGCGTAAAAATTAAACTTTACCCCAACCAAATTTTTAATTAGTGAATATCCAAGCATTCTCACTTAAAAATAATGTTGTAATGATAGGAAGAGTGACATCCTCATGCCCTTAGATGAATACCTCAGAAAGAGAAACTTCAGTAGGACGCCGGAACCTAGAGGCAAAGCTAGTGTTGAAAAAGAATCTAACCAATCCAACTTTAAAGAGGGAAAAATCTATGTGATTCAGAAGCATGCGGCCAGCCATTTACATTATGATTTAAGACTTGAGAAGGATGGTGTGCTTAAAAGCTGGGCTATACCCAAAGAACCTCCTAGAGTTAAAGGAATTAAAAGGTTAGCTATTCAAACTGAGGATCATCCAATAGAATATGCCAATTTTGAGGGAATTATACCTGAAGGAGAATATGGGGCTGGAACTGTTGAAATATGGGACAGAGGAACATTTGATGTAGAAAAATGGAAAGACGATGAAATAGTGGTATATATTCATGGCGAAAAACTAAAAGGAAGATATTGTCTAATTAGATTCAAGAAACAAGAGGGCGGATGGCTTTTCTTTAAATCCTCATAAAACATAAAATAGATTAAATACATGCAAATTTAAATAGGAGAACATTTTACTAGTTTTTTAATCCTTTAGCTGAAATGTTGGCTCATAAGAAAATATAGTTGAGGCTGAAAAGAAATTAAAAATCTCAAATATGTGTGAAGGCTTAAAATTATGGAATCTGAAGTAATCTTCCAACCTGAAGGAAAACGTGTAAAAATTCCAGATGGAAAAACCATATTGGAAGCCGCAAAAATCTCCGGTGTAGACCTAATTTCTATTTGCGGCGGGCTTGGCAAGTGCGGAAAATGTCGAGTTATAATTAAGGAGGGTAAAGACAAAACAAATCCGCCAACCAGTATAGAACGTACCATCCTCTCTAAAGATGAAATAGATGCGGGATATAGGCTTGCCTGTCAAACAATTGTTAAAGGATCATTAGTGGTTTGGGTTCCAGAGGAAAGTCGAACTGGCAGACAAAGGCTCCAAATTGAAGGTATAGAAACGTTGGTTGAACTTGAACCTTGCGTCAAAAAATATTTCATTGAACTACCCAAACCTGACCTCCATGATATTAGATCCGATACTGATCGACTACTGGATGAACTCAAAAAGGTTTATGGATTTAATAATCTGAAACTGGATTATAACGTTCTTTTACATTTACCGTCAATTCTCAGAAAGGGCGATTGGAAAGTAACCGTTACCATTTGGAATAAAAGAAGGATAATCGACGTCGAGCCTGGAAATACAACTAAAAGAATATTTGGATATGCAGTTGATATAGGCACCACGAAGATCGCTGGCTACTTACTTGACTTAAACACCAGTGTTGTTTTAGCAGTTGACTCATTAATGAATCCGCAAGTATCTTATGGTGAAGATGTTATTTCAAGAATTACCTACGCTTCTCACGGTCAAGATAAGCTGATGGATCTCCAAAAAGCCGTTATTAAAGGTGTAAACCATGTTTTAAAGAATCTTCTAGAGAAGACTGGTGTAAGCTCTAAAGAAGTTTATGAGATGACCGTTGTCGGTAATACAGCTATGCATCACATCTTCTTGGGAATATGCCCGAAATATGTGGCTTTAGCGCCTTACGCACCAGCCATGAAAAGCGGAATAGATGTTAAGGCGCAGGAACTTGGCGTAAATATTAATCCTAACGGTAATATCCATGTTCTCCCAGTTATAGGCGGTTTTGTTGGAGCAGATACCGTTGCGGTAATATTGGCAACAGGAATTCATCAGAGAGATGAGCTTTGCATGGCGCTTGATATTGGAACGAACACGGAAGTTGTTCTAGGAAATAAAAGCAATATTCTAGCAGTTTCATGTGCTTCTGGACCAGCTTTTGAGGGAGCACATATAAAGTATGGTATGAGAGCAGCTAGCGGCGCAATTGAGAGGGTAAAAATTGATCCTAAAACTCTTGAAGTTGAATATCAAACAATAGACGACATTAAACCGTATGGTATATGCGGATCAGCCATGGTCGATATCCTCGCGGAAATGCTTAAAGCTGGGATAATCAATATTTCTGGGGCATTCAACAAAAATATTAAATCGTCAAGATTACGCCAAGGTGAAAACGGATTTGAATTCGTTCTTGCATGGAAAGATGAGACTTCAATTGGTAAAGACATAACTGTCACGCAGAGAGACATTAGAGAGATTCAGCTGGCGAAGGCGGCTATACATACTGGATGCACTATATTAATGCAGAAACTTAACATAAGTAAATCTGACATAGATATGCTTTTCATAGCTGGAGCATTTGGCTCTTATATTGATCCAAAGAGTGCGAGAACCATAGGAATGTATCCTGAAATATCCTTAAACAAAGTGCAGATTGTTGGTAATGCTGCTGGAACTGGAGCTAGAATGGCTTTAGTTTCAAAATCAATTCGGGAGGAAGCTGAAGAAATATCGAGAAAAGTAAGGTATATTGAACTTGGAGCTGAACCGGATTTCCAAGCGGAGTTTTTAAACTCCCATTTTCTACCTCATGCGGATTTAACAAAATATCCAGAAACAATTAGGATGCTCAAAAAATTAGGCAGACAAATTAAGAAGCCTCCAATGATATTAAATAAAAATTCGGGTAGATAAGCCTCGTTTAATCACATGTTTAAATATTCAGAGTAAATATTCTTTTTTATACTTCTCAAACAAATTATCCCTAAGTTCTTTCAGTTTTTCACTTATTTTCACTGGATAAGTTTCGCTATTCCTTATGCGTCTATACTTTTCTGGTAGAGCTGCTAGCTGTTCTAAACAATAGTTCCTTATCTCCTTTAAATCGGGAAATTCATAAACAAACTCCCCTTTGATAATTATTGGGACTAATAATGGTTTAGCGTCCTTGATCTCTTCATCCCATAAAGACACTATATCCTCCATGTATTTTCCATTCCTATTAAATCTCCTCCAAACTTGTTTCTTGCCCGGTAAAGTTGCCTTACTCATACTACTTGTAAATTTAGTTGCCGGTATCATCCTACCGCTTGCATCACTAGTCTCTGCGAGCTTAAATATTCCATCTAAAGCAGAAACTCCTCCCTCCCCTGTTATAGAATCGTAGTTTGCACCTGTTATCAGCTTTGTTCCAACGCCAAACCCATCTATTGGAGCGCCTCTTCTTAGCGCATCCTCTATAATAAATTCATCTAAGCGGTCGCTTGCAAAAATCTTCACATTTTTAAGTCCAGCTTCATCAAGCATCTTGCGTGCTTTTTTACTAAGCTCAACAGGGTCTCCGCTATCAAGTCTTATTCCAGCCAAATTATAACCCCTCTTCTTAAGATCTAAACCCACTTTTATAGCGTTCTTTACACCTTCAATGGTTTCATAAGTATCAACAAGAAGTATAGTTTTATGTGGAAAGCTTTCAGCATACTCTCTGAAAGCAGCTAACTCATTCTCCTTAAAGGAGCCTTTACCTACATACCGTTCTTCAATAAACTTGTGTGGTATAGTTCCAACGAATGGTATGCCCCATTTCATAGCGGCTATGACAAGCGATGTTCCATCGGCTCCACCAATATATGCTGCCCTAGCGCCTAAAACAGCCGCGTCCCTACCGTGAGCTCTCCTAGCCCCAAAGTCTACAACAGTTTTAGGCGAATAGATCACGTTTCTACCCTTTGCCGCATAAACGATTCGAGAGGTTTTAGTAGCAATTAAGCTCTCGAAATTCATTACATTTAGCAGGTAAGTTTCAAGTAATTGCACATCTATTGAAGGTCCTGTAATATTTATCACAGGTTCATTTGGAAATACAGGTGTGCCCTCCGGAACGGCGTAGATGTCGCCTTTAAACTCGAAATTCTCTAAGTAATCTAAAAACTCGCTACTTAGATCCTCACCAGCAGTCTTCTCTAACCATTCGCGATGTTTCCTACTTAAGCCTTGATTTAAAATTTGAATGTAGCTAGCAAACTGCTCTAATCCGGCTGCAATAACGTAAGAGCCTAAATGTTTAGGTATATCCCTAAAGAAGTATGTTTCAGTTATTGTGTTATTTACGCCGTGATCAAAATTACATTTCCCGGAAGTTAACTCGTAATAATCAATGAATAAAAATAGATCCTCTTCGCTTAAAAGTCCGGATTCAAGTTTCTTCAATGGATC
>CAYSKG010000001.1:17425-77178 GCA_964431725.1 uncultured Candidatus Bathyarchaeia archaeon
ATCCTCACCACACTAAATCTCCTCTTTTCTCTCTCAAACCATTAAGATAGCGTTCTAACTATCAAAAAGTAATTTTTCATGGATATATTTAATCTAAACGTTTTTACATTCTTTTTGGTAGTTAATGGAGATCCATACGATACTAGGAATTGTAAATATGATAAGAAATCACTAAGGATAGATTAACTATGCCTCTTCTTTCTCTTAATTCTTCTTTCCGTAGTGACTATCTTCTTTATGGCATTTGCTATATTATCGTATATGGATGGCAAATCCCATCCTTCAAAGGAGTAATTTATTATTTCCCTAGCAGTTCTTATACTAACATCAACCTCGTAACGCCTTCTCTGTTTATCCAGAGATGAAGTCTTTACTGTGCTTCTAGCTTCGACAATTGGCGGAAGGAACATGCTTATCCTCTTGATTAGACGAATGAACTTTATTTTTGCAGCTTCAGCTTCGAAGGAATCATCCGGTAGGCCGATCATGTAAACCGGAACATTAATTTTAGCTTCCCCAAGCGATATGAGCTTAGCGAAGTCTCTATAGGTTATTATTCCTTGGATTTCTTCGCCAACCGTCACCAAAGAATATGACGAGTTTCGACTAAGCATATTCTCAGCAACCTCCCTTATTGAGGTTTGTGGAGAACATTCTAATGGGGAGCTGCTCATTACTGCTTTCACTGGATAATCTAAAGGGTTAAGAGTGTTTGGCACTCCCGCCTTATATCTGTCGCTTCCTAAATCTGTTATTAAATTGAATACTACTTGCATTGACGTTATGATGCCGCTTACTTGTTTAAATTTCATAACTGGTAAATGATCTATTTTTCTCCTTAACATTATTTCTCTAGCTTTAGAGATTTTATCTGTAACTGATATTGTTATGGGTGAGGGGCTCATAATCTTTGAAGCCCTTATATTTCCGAGAGCACTATTTTTAACTTCGACAACTATGGATCTAATATCTATTTTTCCGATAATCCTATTATTGTGAACAATGGGTAACGCTCTTAGCCTATAGTCAGCCATTATCTTAGCTGCTTGGAGTAGCCTTGCGCTAACTGATAGTTTTGGGATAAAATTCAAGAAGGGTTCTACCTTCATATTTGCTGGGTTCTTAGCCCTTAAAATATCCCTCCCGTTGCGGTTCCAATTTTATCACCTCTCTGAGTAAAGATTTCATAAGAATTGTTTTCTTTCATTAATCCAATAGCCTTAGATACCAGTATGGAGGGTTCAACAACAATACATTCTGATATAAAATCTCCAACTGACTTATCTTTCAAAGTTTTCAAACTTATCACAACCAGTCTAATCAAAATTATTTTTCTAAACCTTTTTATAATTGGCGGTTTTCTAAACACAATTTCTTTTAAGGATAAATTCACAAAAAATAGTTTGTAGCTAAAAATTTAAGGTAAATGAAAAATGGAGCAGCATGAGTTTGAGTTCAGCAGAGTCTCAGCAGTCGTTAAAACCCTGAAAAATTACGAGAAGGTTGTAGCTCAAATTTTAAAAGAAGTAATTCCAAATGTAGAAGTTTTAGCGAATCCATTGAATTTTTCAGGTTTAGTTTTAGTTAAAGCTGATATTCCTACAGAAGAATTAGTGAAGGAAATCAAAATGAAGGTTCCAGAAGCTGAAAAGGTTTTGCCGATAAAGTTCTATGCGCCAGCGAAGATTGAAGCCATAACAGAAATAGCCAAAAATATGGTTAATGAGCTGAGGAATGCATCCTCATTTGCGGTAAATACAGTTAGAAGAGGGAGACATAACTTCACAAGTCTGGATGTTAACATAAAGGTTGGCGCCGTCCTAAAGAATCTCTCAGAATGCTCAGTCAATCTAGACTTTCCAGACAAAATAATCTTTATTGAAATTTTGGGTCCTCACGCTTACTTGGGAATAGTTGATGGAAAAGAGTTTCCTAAAAAAATGAGTCCCCTAAAGTTTCAAGTTAGAGAATACTTCAAGAAGATTGCGCTTATTCAAATGCCCTATTTAGGCGGAATAAAAATATCAAGAGAGATGGGTGTGAGAATCGGGAGGGAAGTCCAAACCTTCGAGGTTGGCGAACTCGTCATTGCGCCAATAGGTATAGTTAAAGCCGATGATTTAGATGCGTTTATAGAGGGAGTTTTTGAGGGTATAGAGTCGAGATATCGAATACAGACTAGAACCTATGCGCATAAACCTCGAAAAACTGATGTTTTTGTCCAAAATCTGTATGAACTCGTTAGGGAAAGATGCTCAGAGCCGATAGTAGTCTTTGAACCTGAAGGTGAGCCCATAAACTTGGTATCATCCAAACTTGCCGAGCTTACGATTAAAAATAATCGAGTAAACTTTCTCTTAGGCTCAAGAGAAGGAATCCCGCATGGAATCTTCAGATTCGCAAATTTAGTTATAGACCTCTGTCCCGGAGTTACAATAGCAACAGATTTAGCTGCAGCTTCCGCCTTAATAGCTCTTGCATTTGCGGTTCACCAAAAATTAAGTAGCAAGTCCAATAAGAGCAAATTGGACTAAAATAGACGTAAGCTTGAAATAAGTCTAAATCTACGAGTTTACATTCGCATATAGAAGATTTCGCAAAGAAAAAATTAAACTTTAATTAATTATTTAATTTAATCTTTATATTGAGGAAAAAAGAAAAGGAAAAAGGGGAATTATTCTTGAAATGCCCAGTCTGTGGAGCTGAAATAGAGGAAAATGCAAGATTCTGTCCAAAATGTGGGGCTTCGCTAGAGTTAGCAAGGAACTTTATAATATCCACCACGCCATCTCTTCCAGGTTACAAAATCAAAAAAGTTTTAGGCGTAGTGACTGGCGTATCGCCAAGAACAAGAGGGGTTTTAGGAAGATTCATTGCAGGTATCGAAACCGTGTTTGGTGGAGAAATTAGCGCCTTCACGAAGGAAATTGAGAAGGCGCGAGTTGAAGCCATAGAGAGAATGAAAACTAAAGCTATAAAGCTTGGAGCGAATGCGGTAGTTGGTGTAGACCTGGAAACATCAGATTTAGGTCTAGGATCTGGAATAATCTTAATATCTGCCACTGGGACTGCCGTGGTGGTGGAACCAGAATAAGAATTTTATATTCTCTAACAAGAAACAAGTAAAGATTACTCTTCTGATTAGTAGCGATCTAAGACTTCTTTTTGTCTCTCATATCTAAAATTAAATGAGAGCTTCAAAAATTAGGAGTCCTCCGAGCATAAGGAATATTACTGCGGTTCCAATCCTAAGATAGCGTTCAGGTATAAACTTCAGAATCCTACAGCCTAGAAGCACTCCAGTACCTGTTAAAATGCTGAAAGCTAACATAACACCAGCTAAAACCATTAATGGATCTTTGAATTGAGCGGCTAAGAAAATCGATGTTAACTGGGTCTTATCGCCTAATTCCACTAATGAAATTAACAGAAAGGTCTTAACAAAAGAAGATCCTTTATCGAAATCTCTAAAAACATTTTCTCTACTTTTACGAAGAAACGATATTAAACCGAAAAAAAATGAACACTAAGCCGGCGACGAGACTAATAATAAACTGCGGTAGGAAACTAAGTAACTCACCGCCTAACAATACGCTTAATCCATTCACAACAAAGAAAGCTGACATCGCGCCTAAAAATATTGAGAGAGCTGATGACCTAGAAGAGAGTATAACTGTACATATTTGCGTCTTGTCGCCTAACTCCGCTAGAAGAACGATGGAAAAAGAGGTGAAAAAGGGAATTAAATTCACATTATTCATAATCAATTTTTAATCCCCTACATCATTTCCGACTAAAAGTGGAATCTATCTTCAACATTTCTTCTAGAAGTTTAGGTTTTCGTTTAAAGTATTCTCTTACAGGTTCAAGAATCTTAATAAGCGCGTCTGCAACACCATTTTTCAAATCTAACGGATGTATTTTTCCCCGAATATAAGAATCCCTTAGATCCTCATATTTCTCAAATGTTACTGGACCACCATATTTCATTGGACGCGGGACATCCATAAATCCAAGGGCTGGAAAAACTATGTGCTTTACTTGCTCAAGAATAGGGTTTCCTTCTTCCTGCTTCGGTGGGCAGTATGCAGATTTTATCTTAGATCTTATTTCCTCGGGTGAATCATGTATAAATATGCATTTTTCAGGTTTACTTTTAGACATTTTAAAACTTATTTTCCGGCTAATCCTAAGGTCTTCATCAAACTTTTTTTCTTGCGTTTCGAAAGTTGGCGCTTCAAGTCCTGATAAAAGCGGTGTATGTAGACATACCGGCTTCTTCCAACGATTCTTTTCGGCTACATCTCTAGCCAGCATATGTGCTTTTCTCTGATCCATTCCTCCACATGCCAAATCTAAATCCATGTGAAATATGTCGGCGGCTTGCATGCATGGATAAAATATCCATGCAGTTTCAATGTCAGCTAAATCTAATTCGCGTCCCATTATTGTTAGCGCTCTTCTAACTCTTAAAAGTGATGCGCTCTTAGCTATCCTTATAACTTTCTCCCAATATTGTATGTCTTCAGCTATCTCTGAAGCCCAAACAAAGTGCACATTACCTAATTCTGTTACCCCTAAAGCTTCAAAACATTGCTTAAAATATTCGCCGCATAAACGTATGTTTTCCATTTTTCCGCCTAGCTTATTATTTATCCAACTATGCCAATCAGCCAAGAATATCGTGAAGTCAAAACCAGCCTTAATAACATCCTTAATTTTCAATCCGCAGATTAAACCCATACCGATATGCATGAGACCTGAACACTCAAATCCCCAATAGGCCTTTGGTTTGCTAACTGTTTCAAGCAAATTGCGAAGTTCACTGATTGTCACTATCTCTTCAGTGTTGCGCATTACCAGATCCATTCTTTCCTCAAGATCCAAGCGCTAACCCCCAATCTCTCGATTAAACCCAATAATATGCATTTATTATAAAATTGCGGAAGATAAAAATATCTCCAACTCTATAAAATACTCGTGAATAAATAATGGTGTAGAATAATATGTCATATTGTAAAAATTGTGGCTTTAAACTTCCTGAGGGCGCCGCTTATTGTCCAAACTGTGGAACTCCAGTTTCTAACAGGATTTATGGTCCTAGGTTTGAATTAGCGAGCTGGGTTGAAAGAATAGTTGCGTTTCTCATAGATGTAATAATCATAGGAATCGTTATGATGCCTCTTTCCTTCATCTTTCTTTGGCCTTGGTCATATCTTCTGAGTATAGGTGTTTGGCGATGGACTTGGGCTCCATTCGTAAGTTTTGGATTAAATAATGTTGTTTCCTTTATATATTGGACTCTAACGGAAGGCTTATATGGGCAGTCTATTGGGAAGAAAATTTTAAAAGTGAAGGTTATAAAAGTTGATGGTAAACCTCTAGATTTTACGTCAGCTGCAATAGAAAGCTTAGGTAAAGCCTTTTTACTAATTATAGATCTCATATTAGGATTGATCCTTTATCCGCAAAAGCGACAAAGACTATTTAATTACATTTCAAATACTATAGTTATTAAGATTCAATAAAGCTAACAACAACATTAATTAGAAAATTAATCTTCCAGTAAAATTTTTAGTAAAACTAATTATATTCTATTTGCTTATAACCGCTAGAGTTGATCAATATGCAGAGAACCCATAAAATTGCAGTTTTACCGGGGGATGGAATAGGGCCTGAAGTGATTGATGTTGCCGTTAAAGTTCTAGATGCAGTTCAAAAAGTTGTTAAGAATCTAAAATTAATCTTCATGTATGGCGAAGCTGGATACAATTGTATAGAAAAATATGGAACAAACGTTCCGCAGAAAACTCTAGATATGCTTAAAGAAACTCATGCATGTCTAAAAGGGCCTATGACAACTCCTGAAGAACCTCATGCACCGCCAAGTGCAGCTGTAACAATTAGAAAGACTTTTAACTTATACGCTAATGTTAGACCCTGTAAGTCTCTGCCAGGGGTTTGGTCTCTTAAACCAAACATAGATTTGGTGATCGTTAGAGAGAATACTGAGGGCTTATATTTTGGCAAGGAATACGAGCTTGTATCGGGTAAGGGCGTAGCTTTAAGAGTTATAACCGCTAGAGCTTCTGAGAAAGTTGCTAGGTTCGCTTTTAAGCTTGCTGAAAAACGTAGACGTTATTTAACATGCGTGCATAAGAGAAACATTCTACGCATAACTGACGGCATATTTAGGAACACTGTATTTCGAATCGCAAAGGAATTTCCATCGGTCAGAGTTGATGAGGTTCACATAGATGCTATGGCCATGAGACTCATAAAAGAGCCAAATAAATTCGATGTGATAGTGACAACGAATCTTTACGGTGATATACTTTCAGATGAAGCTGCACAAATAACGGGTGGAATAGGACTTGCAGCCGGAGCGAATATAGGTGACAGCTACGGAATGTTTGAGCCTGTACATGGGTCAGCTCCAAAATATGCTGGGAAAAATAAGGTTAATCCTATTGCAACTATTTTAGCTGCTAAGATGATGTTAGAATATCTTGGTGAGTATGAAGCCGCTAACCGCGTAGAATTAGCTGTTGAAAAAGTTTTGAGAGAAGGGAAAATCCGAACTTATGATTTAGGTGGAAATGCAACAACGCGGGATATGGGAAATGCAATAATCGAAAAAATTCTCCAAGAAATCTAAATCCAAGCGAAAATTTTATGGAAATTTCGGTTTTATAGCTTTTGTTGGGCAAGCTGTAACACATCTAAGACAATAAATGCACTCGGGATCAGTGAATTTCTCTCTTGGAAGACTGAGAATTGGAATCTTCATTGGACATACGTCTTCACAAGTGTGACATCTCGCTCTAATACATCTTATGGGATCTCTACTCAGTCCTAGAAGACTAAAACGGCTGATTAAAGCTGAGAGAGCTCCTTGGGGACATAGATATCTACACCATGATCTTGGAATGTAGGAAGCTAAAATCAAAACAGCAACCAGTATTATGATTCTGACGATTAAAACAGGTGTTATTAAAGAGTAATCAAAACCAAGATAGGGAGAGAATGAAAGAGTTATAAATAATCTTGGGACAACCGCGAAAAGCGTATCTGAGGGGCTTAAAGATGTGAAAGGAGCTTGAGCAAACAATCCTAATTTTTCTCTATAAATTTGTCCCCCCTCAACAAATTGGGCTAAAGACAAAGATGTGCTTACCAGCAAGGTTAACCCTAAAATAATATATTTTATGCTCAGAAGATTTCTGTGAGTTTTGGATGAGATAGTGATCTTCTTAATTTTACTAAAGACTAAAATATCCTGTATGAAACCTAAGGGGCAGACCCATCCGCATAGAGCCCTGCCAGTTAAAATTCCGAAAATAAACGTAAAAGCAAAAGGCAAAAATGGAAATATTGAATCATAAATCATTTTCTGAATAATGCTCAAGTTATCATCAACGATTCTAAAAGGTAATCCTGAGGAAAAAAGTATGGGTAACGTTACTGGAATAGCCGTTAAACCCCATATGGCGGAATTAAATAGAATGAAAAATAAAATTTGAACAATTTTCCTTAATATTTCAAATAATAAAAAAGAAGTCTTTAAATTAGCGAACACTCTCCCAATAGTTCCCATAGATTCACTACCATGCTATTTTTGAGCCTTTTATTTTTTAAAGAAGAGGGAATAATATAAATAATTTGTCATTAATTAAGGTAACACTTTAAGTTGAATCAACAAAAAGATTCTTTCCAAGTGAAAGATGAGTGCTATTGAAAAACTTCTAATCTAGGAATTAACTATATTCTAATTTTGGCGATTTACATGAATATTCATGATGCCCGAAAAGAGTTCCCAATCGTTAAAAATAAAATTTTTCTTAACCACGCTACCACAAGTCCCTTACCGACTCGCGCTGTTAAGGCTATGGAGAATTTTTTAAGCGATAAAATTAAGTTCCAATTAACTCAAGATGTCGACCTAAGTTCCTGGCAGAAGAAAATAGCGCATTCTAAGAAGCTATTTTCTCAATTAATAGGCGCAAAAGAAGATGAAATAGCCTATATACCGAACACCACTTTTGGTTTAAACCTCATAGCTCAAATGCTACCCTATAAACCTGACAGTAACGTGGTAACAAATACTCTTGAATATCTCTCAAACGTAATTGTTTGGCTCAAGCTTAAGGAAAAAGGTGTCAAAGTTCGTTTTGTAAAAGATGAAAATGGAAAAATTAGTATAGATAAACTAGAGAAAAGCATTGATGATAAAACGGTCGCTGTAGCTATAGGTCAAGTTGGATGGTTTAACGGTTTCAGACATGACTTAAAAGCCATATCTGAAGTAGTTCATGATAAAGGGGCATTTCTAGTTGTTGATGGAATACAAGCTGTGGGTAACATGAGAATAGATGTGGCAAAAGAGGGAATAGACTTCCTATCATGCGGATCTTATAAATGGCTTCTAGGGCCCCCAGGAGCTGGCTTTCTTTACATAAGGAATGATCTCATCAAGGAGTTCAATCCGCCATTTTTAGGCGAAAACAGTATAGACCCCGAAGTAGTTAGAATAAACATCTATGAACGCTTTAATCTCTTCAAATTGAATTACTCTAAGGGAATCAGTAAATATGAAGTTGTTTACCTAAATGATATAGCTTTTATTGGAGTTAGAGAATCAATGCGCCTTCTTTTAGATTTTGGCATAGAAAATGTTGAAAGAAGAATAAGTAAAATTAATGAGTATCTCATCGAAAAGCTCTTAGAAAATGGTTACGAGATTCGAACACCCACTAACAAAAAAGAGCATCACGCCATCATAAACTTCAAGGTGAAGGACCCAAATAAAACGATTAAATCCCTCTCCAGAAAAGGCATTATCGTTTCACAGAGAGTAAGTGGAATCAGAGTTTCTCCTCATTTTTATAATACAGAGGCAGAAATAGATGAATTTATTAAAGCCTTAAAGAATGTAAAGTGATGTAATTAATGGCTGGAGTTAAGGGTGAATTTATATGGGAATTAAAGTTCCTAGTATTGAGTTCGAAAAAACCGTTAATGAAATAGCAAATTTCATAAAGTGTAAGATTGATGAGGCTGGAGCTTCCGGAGTAGTCTTAGGCTTAAGTGGAGGAGTAGATAGTAGTTTAACAGCATCCTTATGTGTCAAAGCTCTAGGCAGTAATAGAGTTTTAGGCATAATAATGCCTACTAGCTTTACTCCAAAGGAAGATATTGAGGATGCGCTCGAATTAGCCAATAAACTTAACATAAAAACAAAGTTTGTTAATATAGACCGTATATGCGAAGCCTTCATTAAAACCCTAAAAATAGACCCTGATGATCCAAAAGTCAAGATTCCATTAGCCAATATACGTGCTAGAATCCGGATGATCATTCTTTACTTCTATGCAAATCTCTACAATTATCTTGTAGTTGGAACAGGTGATAAAAGCGAATATTTAATAGGATACTTCACTAAACATGGTGACGGAGCCGCAGATTTCTTCCCCATACTACATCTATTTAAGACACAAGTCAGAGAGCTCGCATCTTATTTAAATCTGCCAGAAAGAATTGTGAAAAAACCGAGTAGTCCACAGCTCTATCCAGGCCATAAATTAACCGACGAGATTCCAGCTGACTATTCTATCATAGATCCAATATTGGTTGGTTTATTTGAAGAGAATCTGTCAGCAGAGGAAGTAAGTAAAAGATTGGAAATTCCACTAGAAATAGTTGATGATATTCTACGAAGATATCTAAGAACTGAACACAAAAGAAGGACTCCGCCATCTATTAAGGCTAAAAGATAAAAAGTCTTTTCCCTACATATGACTGAATGCTTACAGAGGGGGATATGTGTGCAACTGGCTGAGAGAATGAAAATTATCAAACCCTCCGGAACTATAGCGATGGCTGAAAAAGCTCTTGAAATGGAGAGAAGCGGAAGAAAATTATATCATTTAGATGTAGGTGAACCTGACTTTGATACCCCGGAACACATAAAGAAGGCTGCTATAAAAGCGTTAATAAGCGGCTTCACCCACTACACTTCAAGCTTAGGCATAATCGAGCTTAGAATGGCTATAGCTGTTTCTTTAAAGAATAAAAAAGGGGTTGAGGTTGATCCGAGAAATGAAATTATTGTGACGCCGGGTGCAAAACACGCCATATTCTGCGCGTGTATGGCAACCCTAAACCCCGGCGATGAAGTTCTGGTTTTAGCTCCAACCTGGCCAACCCACTTTATTTGTGCTAAAGCAACTGGAGCTAAAACAATCGAGATTCCATGCGGTGAAACCTATCATTTAAATGAAGAATTGCTCAAGGAAAAAATAACTAGAAAAACTCGGATGATCATAGTGAATTCACCGAATAATCCGACTGGTGGAGTTTTAAACATTAGTGAACTTAAAGCTGTGGCGGATTTGGCTGTAGATCATGATTTACTAATCCTTTCAGATGAAATTTATGCTGATATAATTTATGATGGAGTGGAAATTAAAAGTATGATTAGTTTTGAAGATGCAAGGGAGAATGTTATTCTAGTCGACGGCTTCAGCAAAAGTTACGCAATGACTGGATGGAGACTTGGCTATGCTGTTGCGGACAAAACCATAATAGATGCCATGAAAAGGATTCAGCAGGCAACAACAACTTGCCCAGCGAGCTTTGTCCAAAAAGCTGGTATAGCCGCTTTAAAAGGACCCCAAGACGATGTTAGAAAGATGGTTAAAGAATATGATCGGCGGAGAAAATACATTGTTAAAACGCTTAATGAAATGTCAGGCGTTTATTGTGCAATGCCCAAGGGGGCGTTTTATGTTTTCCCGACGTTATCAGGTTTAAAGATGTCCAGCTTTGAGATTAGTATGAAGCTCTTAGAGGAGGAAGGCGTATGCTCAATTCCGGGAAACGTATTTGGCGAATGCGGCGAAGGTCACATACGCTTATCTTACTCCGCAAACTTTGAAACGCTAGTTGAGGCTATGGAAAGGATTAAAAACTTTGTTGAGAAGTATGTAAATAAATAGCTAAAATATGGAAGATGGTGTTTCTAAAATGTTTGATGAGAAAGCAATAAATATTTTAAAAAGAATGACCGAATCCTTTGGTCCGTCCGGATTTGAAAGAGAAACGGCTAGAATAATAAAAGAGTTTATGATACCCTATTCAGATGAAGTTTTGGCCGATAAACTTGGTTCGATAGTATTTGTCGCTAGAGGCGGAGCTGAAAGACCGCATGTACTTCTAGCTGGACATATAGATGAAGTTGGCTTTGTTATATCTGGTATAGATGAGAAAACCGGATTCTTATCCTTTAATACATTAGGAGGATGGTGGGATCAAGTACTATTATCGCAGAGGGTTGTTGTGAGAACTGAAAAAGGAGATTTATATGGTGTTATAGCTGCTAAGCCGCCTCACTTACTAACAGATGAAGAAAAACAAAAACCCGTTAATAAGAGGAATATGTATATTGATATAGGTGCAACATCAGGTGAGGAAGCTATTAGGGCTGGCGTTAAGATCGGCGACCCAGTTGTTCCATGGTCACCCTTCACGCTCATTAATAATGGTAAAGTCGCCATGGGAAAAGCCTTCGACGATAGAATAGGGGCTTTTGTTATGATGGAAACCATACGTAGGATAAAAGAGAATGAAATAAGTCATCCTAATACAATTTATGGTGCAGCGACGGTTCAGGAGGAGGTTGGCGCTAGAGGCGCCCAAACAGTTGCTCACATAGTTGATCCAGACGTCGCATTAGTAATTGAAGTTGATATTGCAGGGGATGTTCCCGGAATAAAGCCTATGGAAGCTCCAACGAAGATGGGTAAGGGGCCTACACTCTGCACCTATGATAGCAGTATGATTCCAAATCAACCTTTAAAGGAGTTTGTTATTAAAGTGGCTAAGGAAGCTGGTATACCGCTCCAGCTATCGCAAATTGCTAGAGGAGGAACCGATGCCGGAAGAATTCACATGAGTAGAGCTGGCTGCCCAAGCGTGGTTATAGGCATACCCACCAGACACATTCATAGTCATGTTGGACTCTTAAGCTTAGAGGATGTTAAAAATGCAGTTAGACTGATGATAGAGCTTATCAAGAAACTTGACAAGAAAATCGTTGAAAGCTTTACAAGAATATGAAGATCCCTATAACTTTATATGGTGAAATAATTATGATGGTTAAAGAGAAGATTATTGAAGGCTTTAAGGTAAAAGTAGCTTCTATGGGAAATCTTCTTGTGGGAGTAGCTTGCAACGTAGGACCAAGAATACTTTACCTTGCAAGCAAAGACAAGCCGGAGCTAAACTTATTTGGCATACTACCCGAATTTGGAATTGAAACCTCTGAGGGCTTTTGGAAAATTTATGGTGGACATAGACTTTGGGCTTCCCCGGAAGCCAAACCTAGATCATATTCACTTGACAATCAACCAGTAAAAATAGAAGTTGACGCAAACACGCTAACAATTTATGGAAATCCAGAAGAGAAAAACTCGATACAGAAAGAGATAACTTTGAAAGAGAACCCTGAGGGAGGAGTTCAAGTAATCC
This sequence comes from uncultured Candidatus Bathyarchaeia archaeon, assembly GCA_964431725.1. GTDB lineage: Archaea > Thermoproteota > Bathyarchaeia > Bathyarchaeales > DTEX01 > DTEX01. The sequence continues at coordinate 29,954 of CAYSKG010000001.1, forward strand.
ATAAAATAAAAAATATAGGTAGATGGCCAATTAAAATGGCGTGCTGGGCTCTTTCAGTTATGAGAAAGAACGGATTCGCTATAATACCCATAAAGCCTAGAAAAGTTGATGAAGAAGGCTTATTGCCAGATAGACATGTTTCTCTCTGGCCATACACTAACCTTGCAGATGAGAGGTTAATTTTCACCCATGAATATATTTTCGTTAAGCAGAATCCTGAAGCCGAAGAACCATTAAAGATTGGTGTTAATGCCATTCCCCAATGGACAGCCTACTGGGTTGATGGAATGCTTTTCGTTAAGCAGTTTTCTTTAGAAGAAGGAGAATATCCAGATTTTGGTTGTAGTGTTGAAGTGTATACAAACTCTAACATGCTTGAACTAGAGACTCTTGGGCCATTCAGAATAGTTAATCCTTATAATATTATTCAGCATACTGAAATTTGGAGAGTCTTTAATATCGGGAAAATCAAAATGAATCTTGATGATGTCAAAAAGAAGATTGAACCCCTAATAGGAAAGTAATTAGATTTAAGTTGACCACTCTATGTTTTTCTTAGAAATTTCTTTCCAGCATTCCTCACATATGGGTAGGAACTGGCCATTATAGTAAATGCTCAGTTTAATATTAGTTCCTCTGCATTCGGGCTTCCAAGGATTCATACAATGTGAATCAGAAGATTTAACTGCTTCAATACGTGTCAGCTTCCTCCTACTATTTCGTGTGTTATTAGTCTTCACCTTTTTCTTTCTATTTGAAACATCAACCCTTTCTGATGATGATAATGATGCGTTTTCAAAATCTATAGCGACTGAGCCTTCTTTATTTTCAGCCTTAGAAACATTTTTTGTGGGTTCTGAAAAAGATTTTTTGCTCAAAGACTCTATTCCCAAACTTATAATTTCGCTTGTATTTATCCATTCATCAACATCTATCTCCCCTATTAAATTGAGAAATTTAAAATCCACAAGTATAGATTCTAAGATTCTAATTTCTTCAGAAACTATTGACCCCCAAAACTCCGCATTCTCTTGAAGTACATCTTTAAGAGCGGCAATCAGTGACTCAATCTTAGAGATTCTTTTATCGATAAAATCAAAAGTTACTTGGGATATTTTGCCTTTGTTAAATAATTCTCTCAGCACGTTCTTCTTCTTTTCAAGTAAAGCCGATTCGAAGTTTAAGCTTTCAACATTCTTTATCAGAATCATTTTTCATCAAGCATGAAATATAAAGGAAAATTAAAAGCATTTTTCAACACGCTAATATATCCCATATTATTAATTCAACTCTTTGAAGTTAGATTTAATATATTTTTACAGTGAAAATTATTCATTTCTCTTTTAACAAATTTTTAGGTGTAAGAAGATTTTGTTAGAGACTATTATTCATGTTTTTCTAAGGAAAGTTCAAAGATTAACACCAAGCTTCTCTGCCACTTTCTTTATTTCTTTCCAAGTTCTTTCTGGGACATATATACCCTCTTTTAACCTAACTTTTTCAGTCAAATATTCAGGTTCGCCGGGTATCATTATTTCTTTAAACCCAGATCTAGTTTTTGATTCCTTTATAGTCTTGATGAGCTTGTCAACTTTTCTTTTAAACTCTTCTATTGGCATAAATTTTTCAATATTTATAACCTCGAAAAATACGCCATTTCCCCTCTTTGTTTCTTCATAAGCGCAACCGGCTCCTGATAAAATACCGCTTAATATGTCAACAGCTAACCCCAGTCCGAAGCCCTTATATCCAACTTCTTCTCCGCCTAAAGGCAGCATCGCGCCTCCGTCATAAAGATCTTGCGGGTTATTGCTTGGGTTGCCATTCTTATCTATGATCCAACCATAAGGTATTTTATCACCCTTATGTAATGCAACTCTAACCTTTCCCTCCGCTACAACGCTTGTTGCTATATCGATAACAAAAGGGAATCCTAAATTTGTTGGAAAAGCAAAGCTAATTGGTCCAGTTGAAAGCAACCTCTCTCTGCCGCCGAAAGGAGCCACAAACTTTACTGAATTAACCATAGCTATGCCGATCATATTATTTCTTGAAGCCATTAAGGTGTAATCAGCCAGTCGACCCACGTGATTACAGTTAAAGACGCATACAATACTCACGCTGGAGTCTTTAGCTTTTTCGATAGCTTTCTCCATAGCTTTCTTAGCTACAACTTGCCCGAAACCCCAATTTCCATTTAAAATAGCTGAGGAAAACGTTTCTTTAACAACTTCAATTTTAGCTCTAGGTTTGATGCTTCCCTTCTCAATTTCATCTACATACTGCATTATGCGGATGACACCATGTGAATCGTGACCTACCAAATTAGCTTTTACAAGAAACTCTGAAACTAACCGTGCCTCTTCAATAGATGCTCCAGCGGCTGAAAATATTTTTGTTCCAATTTCTATCAGCTGATTAGCTTTAAATGTAGGCATTTCTTAATCCAACCTTTTGATGTAAATATAATAAAAATGCGATACTATGTTTTTATAGGTTTTTACAAATCCTAATTTTACTTACTTTTTTGGATTTTTTCTTTAACATCTTCTGGCAAAATAAAACCCACAAGTCCCTTCTTAGAGAGTAGATTAAAATACGCACTAAGTGAAATTTCAGCTTCCTCGGGCATTAATTTGTATTTCTCAACAAAATAATTAGCAATATCCCCTATTGTTCTCTCTCCATCACAGAGTTCCCAAACAATTGACCCTATTCTATCAAGATTAATTATTCTCTTCCTAGGCTCTGATACAAATATTTTACGTAAAATATCCTTCTTTCCCTTTTTTTCCTGAGTTTGTTGAGGGGGTTTCAAAGGAACTATGATTTTTATTTCTCTTGTTTTTCTATTTTTTTCCCACTTTAATATGGGATTTCTAACAGGTTTAATTTTGAGAAATGCGCTTCTGGGTATCTGCAGACCTTCCTGCTTCTTTTTTCTTTTAAATAATCTATTAAATATCATTTTTCATCGAAAAAGAAAAGAGTAATCTTACATTATAAATCTTTATTTTTTAGTAGTCTTTTAAGTATTAAAAAATGAAATTACTTATTCGTGATGCTCATGTCATTAGAAAAGATTCTTGATAAAATAAGAGGGGAAGTTCTAAGGAAAGATGCAGTACGTCAAAAAATTCAAATGATAGCTCGGAAAACTACAAGATTATCAAAGCAAGCAATCTTCTTTATACACAAAGATAAAGTAGATGAGGCTGAAAATCTCTTGAGAGAAGCAAGTATCCATCTTGATAAACTCAGAGAGCTGTCAAAGATGTACCCAAATCTCCTATATGGGGGGATTATTGATTCAGTATTTGAAGAGTATTCTGAAGCTCAAATATTCATAAACCTCATTAAAGATGAAAAATTCATTAATCCGGAGAAGATAGGTGTTCCAAGCGAGTGTTATGTGCTCGGTTTAGCTGACGTTATAGGTGAATTGAGACGTAGATCATTAGATCTCATAAGAAAAGGCCGTATTGAAGCTGCCGAGAAAAGCTTAAACGTTATGGAAAGAATCTACGTTGAGATAACAAGCTACGATGAGCTGCTTTTACTTATCCCAGGACTTAGAAGAAAATGTGATATTGCTAGAAGAATTGTTGAAGCAACGAGGGGTGATGTGACAACTGAAGTTAGAAGAAAAGTCCTTAATGACGCTATGAGAGAGCTGGAGAAAGCTTTGAGGTCGAGAATAAAACGAGATTGAGAGGGCTAATTTGTTTTGATTAGAAACATCAATTTTTCTATAGAAAAGGCAAGAAGGTTACAGATTTCTCTTTCAAAGAAAGTTATCCGTGTAGATCAATTAGATACGCCAATTAAGTATGTTGCTGGCGTTGATGTTGCATACACAGACAAGCATTCGGTTGGAGCCGTAGCAATTCTAGATTATGACTCTATGAAAACTATAGAAATAAAAGTGGCGATTATTGAAACACGCTTCCCTTATATACCTACACTTTTATCCTTTAGAGAAATACCCCCGGTTGTTTCCGCAATAAGAAAACTAACGCTCAAACCCGACGTTTTTTTAGTTGATGGACAAGGAATTGCCCATCCATATCATTTCGGTTTTGCAAGCCATTTAGGTGTTCTCCTTGATATAGCTACAGTAGGTGTTGCAAAAAACATTTTGTGCGGAAAAATCGTTAAGAGAGGAGATAAATTTTGGAAACCCATAATCTATAAGGGAGAAGTCATCGGTGGAGCGGTATTTACTAAGCTGAACGCTAAACCAGTCTATGTTAGCGTTGGACATAAAATTTCTCTGAAAACCGCTATAAAGATTGTTTTAAAATGTTCAAGGGGATATAGAATCCCCGAACCATTACGTAAGGCGCATATAGCCGCCGAAAAAACTAAAAGGGAAATGATTCTTGAAAGTGTATGAGTTAGGTCCTCAGCGTGAAGAATTTGAGAGGTGAATGAGAGAAATTGAATCCTAAACTTAAGAGAGTCATAAATAGAATTAAGGATAACACCTTAAGAGAAAATCTCCTAAAGTTCCTAGAAGACCTATCAGTTAAGATAAATGATAAATCTTATACCGGGTTACCGCTAGAGGATGCCCCAGCAAGCAGGTTCTATCATCATAGTTACCCAGGAGGGCTCATGGAGCATATTTTATCAGTCGTTAAAATCGCTATGGCTCTTTGTGATTCTGTTGAAGAAATATACGGTGGTAAAGTAAATAGAGACTTAGTTATTTGCGGAGTCATATTACACGACATATTCAAACCTTTAACTTATGAAAGTAAGAATAGCGGTGGATATAGAAACTCGCCATTAGGCGAACGCTTAGATCACCTAACATTGGTGACAACGGAACTTATAAGAAGAGGCTTTCCGCTTGATCTAGTTCATATTGTAGCTGCTAGTCATGGTCAAGCAAGTCCAATAACCCCAAAAACTATTGAAGCTTTAATATGTCATATTGCGGATGAAGCGGACTCAAAGATGAATGGCGAAGTTCTCAATGCAGCTAAATACTTAGTTAAAGAGGCAACGGGAGAACCTTGGGATGGAATCAATTCAAAAACTGCTTTTAAAATCCTGGAGTTAAAGGCTGAAGGTGGCTGGGAGGGGTTAAAAAAAGGAATCAAATCGCTTAGATCCTAAAAATTTAATGGAAAAGGGTGTTTAAGTAAATCATAAGTATTTAAGCCATATCCCCTTCTTAGCAGTCTTTAGCCCATAAAGGGCTGTTATAAATAAATTCACTATAAATAAGCTATAAGTGAAATCCAATAATGGATAGTTACCTGCCAAAAAATTGTTTCCAAAATACCATAGAAATATACAAGTTGCAACATAGGTTGAAATAAAGCTAGAGATTAAATGTACTTTCGCAATCATCTTATCCATCTTATATACTTCTTTCTTTATACGATTAAGAATACGTAAAATTATTGGAGAGACATCCGGCATATCATCTATTATAAGCGTTATGCCCCAGTAAAGGAGTAGGATGATAAATGATTGACTGTATTGAAAATTGGAGACGTGAAGTAACGAAAGCAATATCGACAAGATAACAGAAATAAAGATCGATAAGAAACCATAAACGTAATGATGAAATAGAATTCTCCTAATATTGACCTTACCCAGCATTCTTGCCGGAACAATATTCAAAACCGATGTTAAAACAACAAACCAAAAAAGCGAGCCGTCTGCAAGATATGGTTTATAAAGCTCTTCATGAGATTTCCCCAAATAGTGACTATATAAAATACTCAGCGAAGAAATTAAACTAGCTATAAAATTGAATATCAACGCTAAACTAAGCGCTTTCCTACCTAATATTACTAAGGTTTTTTTGAACATTTAACTCCTAAGTGACTGCATTAAGATTTAAAGTTTACGTATTTTTCCAGATTTAAGAAGAGCTAATGTCTATAATTTCAACCTCACGTTTGTCTACATCGAGAATCGCTATTGTGGCTTTACCAGTTAAATATCCGCAAACCTCTCCAGGATTTATAACTAAAGTTTTTCCAACTCTATATTTTTCAGCTTTATGAGTGTGACCATGGATAACCACATCATAATAATTCGAATTTATCAGAGCTTTAAGTAAATCATTTTCCTCACCATGAATCAAAGCTATCTTTAGATTGTTTACGCTTATTTCTGCAAATTTTCCGCGAATTTCCGCTCCTATTTCATCAAACTTTCTTTTCAGAAGATTTCTGTCTCCATCATTATTGCCGAATACTCCAATTAGCTTAGCTTTCAAAGATCTAAATTGTAAAACAGCAAATGGAGCAACATAATCCCCGGCATGAAGCACCAAGTCAGCCTCTTCCCTATTTAGTACTTTTACAGCCCTATCAATAAATTGAAGTCTGTCATGGGTATCTGCTATAATACCTATTTTTTTAACAGCAAACATCATGACGTTTCCCCTCTTTCCGTCTTTCGCTCACATATGTTATATAAATAAATAATAAATTTTTTTCAAAGTAATATCAAAAATAATTTATTCTTGTTTCAAAAATTACTCTACATTAAGCAAGTCAAATGCTCCATACATGATATTTTTAGATTTTATTAAAACAAGTGATCGAATATTAAGGTTAAGAAATTACTATCAAAAAGAAGATTTGTCAGAGTTTTTAGTTGTTTTATATCTTGTGAAACCACAATGTCCGCATGTATAGCGGTCCCCATGATCAGCCATGAAATATCCTGGACCACATCTTTCGCATACTGGAAGCAACCTTTTAAGTTTTCCATTCTCAATTTTATAGTATGAAGATATGAATTTCTTTTTTGATTTTTTCTTCTCTGACATTTATCCTTCATTCCTCCTCTTTCTTTTGAGGCGAATTCCTAATTATTATATGTTCCGGTTCTATTTGTCTAGCTTGTTCTACTGAATCATAAACATGAGCTTCCCCTTTAGCCACCATCGTTCCAGTCATTGTTTTTATTTTTCTTACGTATACTTTGTCAACATCAATTTTGAGCAGTCTCGCTAACTCTTTTCTAACCTCTATGCGCGATGGAGTAGCTGATCCCTCATGTGATAGACTGAAAACTATTTCATTTCTCTTGAATAATTCGTTACGTTTATTATCTATTATTTCAATTTTCATGGAAGATCATCTCCTTAGACTTAACTCTGATTATTATCCTCTACTTTAGTTTTCTGGTTTATACTTCATTCTACTTATGATATCATGCATTTTTCTTTTAATTTCTTTATTAACATTAATTACAACTACGCCCTTATTGGGTTGACCGTACACGACCATAGAGTTTTCTGGGGCAAGGAGTACTGCGACAATTGTTAGAAGATCCTCTTCACCGTCAACCAGAACTCTCACAAGTCCTTTAGAGTTGATCGCTTCACCAATTATTCGCCAAGATTCTTCCGTAATTGTACCCGCCGGATTAACAAGCTTTAAAGTTTTGTCGGCCTTAAAAGATAGGGGTTCCATGACCTTGCGCATAGATTTATTATCAACAATGAAAATATTTAATGGAAATCTTTTTTCAAGCATGCTTTTTGAAATTACATCGCCTACGGAAATAATTTTTTTAGGTTTAATGGACTTCATAATCTTCCCTAGTTTATTTATGACTTCTTCATTTGATCCGCTGATAAGTAATCCCAATGGGCGCTTTAATTCATTTCTAAGCTCTGGCGTGAGAATATACGTTATATTTTTCACCTCACCTTAATTGCGTAGCGTCCCTTCTTTTTAATATTTAGTGTTTTAGCTATAATGGAGTTTTCCGGGTCGAAAATTATTACTAGACCACTAAAGTCTTCGCTTAGATCTGTCGATTTACAGTTTGGACAAACATTTTCTTCAGTTATGTAGTGGCATTTTCTACATGCTTTTTCAACCAATTGTTTAACACCGCCTAGGTTTTCTTAGTCTCTTTTTTCTCTTCCTCAGATTTGAGTCTTTTTAGGTCTTCCTCAATCCATTCAAGTTTACCTAGAAATGGTTGGCGAGCAGTCACACCTATCTTGCCGAAGCCAGCTCCTTTACCTATTGAAATCGCGGTTATTCTAACACGTATTCTATCGCCGACGGATATTTTCCGCTTAGTTTCCTTACCCATCAAAACTCCCTGTTTTTCATCGTATGTTATGAAATCATCCATTAATTGAGAGATATGAAGTAGAGCATCAACAGGTCCAATCCGTACAAAAACACCGAAGTCTGCAACTTCAACAACCTCACCCTCTACAATCTCCTGCACCTTAGGTAGAAACGTCAAAAGATAAAACGTTACTTTATGATGGGTTGCTGCGTCGCCTGGAATTATCTTTCCTATTGGTGAAACCTTAACGTCTGTAACCGCTATTAAATATCCTAGTTCATCATCAACAACACCTATGTATTTCATTCTTAGCTGCTCTAAAGCAACTTTTTCAGGTGGTTCGTTAAATCTTTCAGGTGGTATGCGAACAGTATCTTCAACAGCCACTAGATTAAACGTAACTCTCACTTCCTCAAGCTTAATATAATGAAACACCTAACAAAACTATAAATGCTATATAAAGGTAATTTAAAAACTTTTTGACATGTAACTTGCCTTTAAAGAAGCTAAACATATTAAATTGTGACGTATTTTTGCGATGATAAGTAAATTAAAAATTCGGAGGTTTGTAAACTTTGTCTCTCAAAAGGATGAATGTAAATTATACTTTATTAATGGAGAATTTAAGTTTAAAATGGTCAGATCTCTATAAACAACCCAAAACCAAAACTATGGTCTTCACCTTCTTTTCAAGATAAATCGAAGCTTGTCAGAAGCCATGTATCTGAAGTAATGAATAAATTAGCATCCTTTGAAGATGAATGCATATATTATCAGATTGGAAATGAAATTGATTACGGAATGTGTGACATATTTGCTTTTGATAAAAAGAAACAGAAAAACATTAGGTGGTTAAAAGAGAGAATATGGGGAAAAGAGGCTGAAATTTTGAAAGAATCCGTCAAAGTCATCAGAAGTAAATGTCATAGTAACAAACCTATAGCGCTCCATCTAAGAAAAATGGTGGGATCCACATCTCTTTAACTCTTTTCTTTTAGCCATGAAAGAATTCAAAATTGAATATGAAATACTTTTTCATCTCTTTTTATAAAGAAGCCTTTCTTTAAGTAGGAAGTTAGGTGACAACCTTTTTGATCTTGAAATTACCGAAATTTTTTAAGCTTAATTAGGATAAAAATGTGACATGAGGTGATTTTTTGGAAACTCTTCTTCTAAGTGATGAAGAAGTTGGAAATCTTATTTCAATGGATGATGTTATAGGAGTGGTTGAGGAGGCTTTTAGAGAAAAAGGTCTCGGCAGAGTACAAATGCCTCCTAAAATCTATCTCTTCTTTAAGAAATACAATGGCGACTTAAGAGCTATGCCCTCCTATCTAGAGTGGATGGATATCTCATCCGTTAAAATCGTAAACGTTCACCCAGAGAATAGAATTAAATATGGCTTTACCAACAGTTATGGCTATAATAATTCTCATAGATCCGAGAAGTGGTTTCCCAATAGCCATAATGGGTGGAAAAACGATCACAGATATGCGTACTGGAGCAGCTGGAGGAATTGCAGCAAAATATCTCGCAAGAAAGAACTCTAAGATCATAGGTCTAGTTGGCGCTGGAGCACAAGCTAGAACTCAACTAGCAACCCTCCTAAAGATGTTCAGATCTATCGATGAAGTTAGGGTTTGGAGTAGGAGCGATAAGACAAAAAAAGAAATTTAGGGTCTCCATGAATGCGAAATATGGACATTTGTGTCAAATAACTACTGTTGATAGCGTTGAGGATGCTATTAGAGGAGCCGACATAGTTATAACTGTAACTCCGTCAAGAAAACCCCTCGTGATGAGTGATTGTTCAATTTTAAAAGGAGCCAAAATAGTTGTTGATGATTGGGAGCAAGCTTCACATAGCGGAGAAATAAACGTCCCTCTAAGTAGAGGATTAATATCTAAAAATGAGATTTGGGCTGAAATAGGTGAAATTGTGGCTGGAAAGAAAGTTGGAAGAACAAACGACGAGAAAGTAACTATATTTGTTTCAACTGGACTAGCTATTCAAGATGCTGTTACAGCCTACCTCGTATATAAAAGGGCATTAGAGAAAAAAGTGGGCAGAAGACTTAAGCTCATTTAAGAATGTTTATTCAGAAAAATTAAGGTATTTTTATTCGAATCTTCTATCTATAATATCCCAAACCCCAGGTCCAGTTCCTATTAAGGTCACTGGTATCTTTATTTCGTCTTCTATCTTTCTAATGAATTTTTTTGCTTTATCGGAGAGATCGCTAAAGGATTCTGCATTCTTACATTCTGGGAATAGTATGTCAATCTTAGTTATAGCCGCCTGTGTAGCGCTGTTAAGCATGACGGCTCTCTTAGCTAAATCAAAATTAAAGGGTGCAGCTCTCCGTCTTCTACCAGTCACCGAAGCTATTTCAGCCCATCCCCTTTTTTCAGCTTCCTCCCACGATATTTCTCCCGGAAGAGGTCCAGCGCCAACCCTAGTGACAAAAGCTTTAAACACAACTATTACATCATCAACCTTTTTTGGTCCAACACCAACATCTGAGCATGCTGCTGAAGCAGTTACATCCTTAGATGTAACATATGGGTAAGTTCCATGCCATAAAGACAAGAATGTTCCTTGAGTTCCTTCGATTAAAACATTCTCCCCATTATCTATTGCAGTATTAACTTCTAGAGGTACATCGACGAGGAAAGGTTTGAGCTCCGGTATATCCTTAGCGAGCTTAGCTCTCCGTAATACGCGATCAGCATTACATGGTCCAGTTCCAGTTCCAGTAGTCTTTATTTTAGATGCTAAGTGTCCAGCTCTATCAATTTCAATATGTTTAGGCTCTATTATGGCGCATTGCGGATCTAAACCAGCTCTGTCACCAGCGTTAACCAGCTTAACTTCATTTAAAAAAACTTCCGGATTAACCAGCACTCCCGGACCTATAAGTAATCTACATTCCTTATATACAAAGGCGCTCGGTATCATGCGGAGCTTATAGGTTTTGTTGTTATAAATTACGGTGTGTCCAGCGTTTGGACCGACACCTGCCCTAGCTGCTACTTTAATCTTATCTTTTAATGCTAAATACGAGATAACTTTACCCTTTCCAGTGTCGCCAAAGAAGCCGCAAACAACTACTGTACATGACATTTAAATCACATCCTTTAAACAAACAATTTAATGTTCAAAAACAATTATAACATTTTTCATGAACTTTACCTCTTTTTGTCAGAAAAGACATTTTAAATTGAAAATTGTAGATATATAGTTATGCGCATGATTAAAATTATCCCAATTATCGGATTACCGCTGATCAAACCCGGAGACGACTTAGGGCTTCTTATATGCAAGACCGCAGCTAAGCAAGGTACACCTATAGAGGATGGCGATATTATCGTTGTGACCCATGTTGTTGTTTCAAGAGCTGAGGGAAACGTAGTAAACCTTGATGAAATTTCCCCATCAGAATTTGCTAAGTCCATAGCTAGAGAGCTCGGTAAAGATCCGGCTTTAGTTGAAGTCGTTTTAAGGGAATCTAAATCTATTGTTCGTATGGGTAATGGTCATCTGATAGTTGAAACCAAACATGGCTTCATATGTGCCAATGCTGGCATAGATAAATCTAATGTTCCGGGTAGAAGAAACGTGGCGTTATTACCTAAAGATCCAGATCTTTCAGCCCGTAGGATCAGGCAGAGAATAAAAGAGATCTCAGGCAAAGATGTAGCAGTTATAATCTCTGATACTCATGGCAGGCCTCTCAGAAATGGTGAAATAAACATAGCTATTGGAGTCGCTGGCATAAAGCCTATCAGAGACAGGAGAGGTGAAAGGGACCTCTTCGGTTACACTCTCAAGATCAAACGGACAGCGATTGCCGACGAATTATCTTCAACTGCTGAGCTGGTTATGGGACAAGCTGACGAAGGAATACCTGCAGCCATAATTAGAGGCTACAAATATGAAAAAGCCGAAAATGTAACTGCAAAAGATCTTATAAGATCTAGAGAGAAAGATCTTTTCATATAAAAGAAGTTTTTCAGTTAATTTTAATTGGCACCTTAATAGTTTGACATTATCGTAAGGGTCCCTTCTTCTTTATAATGGCTTCAGCTTTTCTCAAATCTATAGGCATATTAATGTTAAAAAAGGTAATCATCTTAGGATCAATTTCTCTAATGACTAGTGTTGAGAGATAACGAACTCTCCGAAGCAAGGAAATCATATACCGCAATCTCTTTTCACCTTTTTTAAGCGCTTCCCTTGCAGCCTCCAATGTTGATCTGGTTCTATAAACTGCCTGTAATGGCTCGAGATAACCATTTGGCCATCGAGGGATAACAGCGTCAACTCCGATAGCTATGTCAAACATTAAGTCTATAAGTTTCTTCGATAAGAATGGTGTGTCACAGGGCAATATGATGGAGTATTTACTTCGGGCTCTTTTCAGCCCAGTGAGGGCTCCAGTAAGCGGGCATGCGGGAAGATTTTTTTCATCAATAGCTATTTCACAATTATCTGAGATAATGGGTGAAAATAGGCTTGCCTGCTCATTAGACTTTAAACAGATGATCACTTCATCAACGATGTCTTGAATTCTTTCAATTACATATAGTATCAGTGGTTTGCCCGCTAAATTAGCTAAGCCTTTTTCAGTTCTGAATCTTTGTGAATCCCCGCCCGCTAATATTATCGCTGATCTACTCATTATTTTTTCTCCATTTTCTTTATTCTGCTAATAACATGGTTAATGATTTCCTCCGCTATATTAACTTTCGTCACACTCTGTAGCCCTTTCCATCCCGGCTGACTGTTAATCTCGATAATAAAATTTCCTTTTTCACTCTCGAGAATATCGACGCCGGCAACTTCACAACCAACAACTTCCGCAGCTTTTATAGCTAATTGCTCTATTTTCTTTGTTGGTTTATATGCCACTGGCTCAGCCCCTAAACTTATATTGGTCTTCCACGAATCTGAAAATCTTCGCATAGCTGCTAAGACCTGTCCGCCTAAAACGAAAACTCGCACATCATAGTTTCCATGAGGTATAAATTCCTGCAAGTATATTACCTGATGATGAAATTCGATTGCTCTAAACACTCTTTCAGCAATATTTGGATCTGAAATTCTTGTTGAACCTATTCCACGTGAACCAAATATGGGCTTAACTACTACATCTCCGCCTAGATCATTAAAAGCTCTCAGCGCCTCACGAGAGCTTTCGGTGACAATTGTTCGTGGAACTGGTAAATCTGCTTCCTCTAGAAGCGATAAAGCGTAATATTTATCAACTGACCGTTCTATAGCGCGGGGGGAATTAAGAATGTACAAGCCGAGCCTATGAAGTCTATGTAGTAAATCCATGCGGAATATTATTTCTTCCAGAGATCCCCGTCCAATAGGTCGCACTATTATAGCTTTAAGATCTTTAAGAAGATCAATTTCTTCTAAGGAAACCTCTGGTTTAAAGCCGACTCTAGCTATAAGACTTGAAAAACTAAAGCAGAGAGGCTGTAAGCCGCATTTAAGAATAGCCTTTTTTAATTGTGTTGTGCACCAAGAATTTTCATTACGAGTTAAAATGCCAATTTTCCACATCAGTCTTTTTCACTCCATTAAAAAGGGAAATTCAAATTAGCAATATTAATGTTTCACAAGCTTTTATTAGTGAAAGGTAAAACTATCTTTAAATTTATCATCATCTATAAGATAAAGATATGTACAGTGGAAAACCATCCTTATCCTATAGAGAAAATTACTTGAGAAGCGTGGAATTTAAAAACCCAGAGTATATACCTTGTCGTGTGATAATTACATGGCCTATATGGAACACCTACAGAAAGAAGCTTAAAAAAAATCGCTGTAAAACACCAGCTTCTTTTTCCTGATTTTAAATCTGAGATGATTCAATTTAATGATCGAATCGGTGTTTTAAGAGATAATCGTTTGATTAAAGATCCTTTTGGATGTATATGGAGATTCACCATAAAGGGGTTATCAAGGACAAGTCGTAAAGCACCCGCTTGAAAATTGGGAAAATTTTAAGAGCTACAGCTTTCCGGATCCAGAGGAAGGTTTGCCCTCCGAAGGATCGGATAAGCCTACACCATGGAACAGCGTATTCGAAAATCTAGAGAAACTAAAAGCAGAAGGTAGATTAATTTACGTGCCTCTAATGCATGGTTTCTTCTTTCGGAGACTCTATTATCTCAGAGGTTTTACAAACCTTATGAGGGACTTTATAGCTAAACCGCCTTACCTATATGATTTAATTGAAAGACTAATCGAATATATTCTGAATTTAGTAAACATTCTCTTAAAATTTAGTAAGATAGATGTAATATATTTTTGGAGACGATTTGGGGACACAAACCAGAATGCCCATAAACCCAACGGCATTTAAGGAATTCATATATCCAAGCTACCGCAAGATTTTTCAGCGAGTAAGAAATGTTGGCACCCACGTATATTTTCACTCAGATGGACATGTCGTTGAAGTAATAGATCAATTAATAAGCACCGGCATCAGCATACTGAACATACAGGACAAAGTTAATGGTTTAGAGAACATAAAGTCCCTGTGCAAAGGTAAAGTCTGTGTGGAAGTAGATATTGATAGGTAGCATCTCGTGCCTTTTGGAAGACCCCGAGAAATTAAAAGGCATATTAGACATGTTGTGAAAGAGTTCGCCATGAAAGAAGGTGGCTTAATGATTGAATCCGAAATTCACCCGCCTACTCCATTAAGAAATATCGAGGCGCTCGTAGAATCAATGGAGAAATACATGTGGCTACTTCAAGAAGAAACCTAAAAAGATTCAAGATCACACTATTTTTGCTTCTAAATAATTTACATGAGCTTTAACCACTTTTACATTAACGAATTTTCCAAGAAGATTTTCTCGGCTTCTCACAACTATAGGCTTATAAGCATAGTTTCTTCCAATCCACGAATCCTTCGATCCCCTTTCATCTACCAATATTTCTCCTTCCCAACCAAGCCAATATTCATTTCTTTTAAGTGATATAGCCCTAGCCAGCTTAGTCATCATACGACTTCTAAATGCTATCTCTTTAGAATCAATCTGCTTCATACGTGCAGCAGGGGTATTTGGTCTCGGAAAAAACTTAGATATGTTAATAACATCTGGTTTAATATTTTCCATAAGCTTCAGAGTTTTTTCAAATGCTTCTCTGCTTTCACTAGGAAAGCCGCAGATAACATCGGTAGCAATCGTTATATTGGGAATCTCCCTCCTAAATGAATTCACTATCAATTTAAAATCTTCAACTGTATACCGCCGATTCATTAATCCTAAAACTTCATTATCTCCACTTTGAACGGGTAAATGCAGAAATTTAAATATTTGCTTTTCCTTGTAGGCATCTATGAGCTCTGGCAGAATTTTTGAGACATGATTTGGATTCATCATTCCAATTCTAATAAAGAATTTACCCTTAACTATACAACATTTTTTGATGAGCTCGGCCAGATTGGTTCCAATATCCAGCCCATATGCTCCGTTATCTTGGGACGTTAGCCAGATTTCTCTAGCTCCCTCTGAAATAGCCTCTTTAAGTCTTTCAACAATCAGGTCAGGTGGATATGAAAATAATGTGCCCCTGGCAAATCTGACACAGCAGAATGAGCATTTTCCTAGACATCCTTCGGATATAGGAATTATTTCTATTATATTATTAAGCCTTATTTTCGGCTGCCTTAACTTAACCTTAGGCTTATCCGAGAAAAATATCCGTTTCCTCTCGCCTTTTTCAGCTAATTTTATTGCTTTAACAATTTTATCAATGCTGTAAGGATCTAAAATCGCTGAAATATTCGGAGCGGCCTTAAGGATCGATTTTAAGTTGATCTTTGGTAAGCAACCCGTAACAATAAGCGGTTTATTTAGACGGCTAAAGGAACGTAATCTATTCAATATTCTATCCTCAGTTGGCTTTTTAACGCCACAAGTATTCACTATTATAATATCTGCTTCATTCAGTCTATCAGATATTCTATACCCAGCCTTCAGAATGCAAGCAAGCATCATCTCAAAATCGGCTTTGTTTGCAGCACAGCCATAGCTCTCAGCATAAACAACTCTACCCAAACCAGAAGAGTTCCCTTCACCTCTCTCATATTCTATATCCAGCTGAATATCTGTACTAAACAATTTTAACCAATAAAATGGTTGAAATGAATTATATAAGCTTACTCCACCAAAAAAGAAAATTAAAAATGCTTTTCGCCTTTAATGTTCGAATCATACCTTCGATTTTTTAATATTCTTTAGGACGAAAAATTTAATAGTGAAAAGTTCTCTCTACCAGAATACTCAAATTTTTTGATAAAGTTTCGTTAAATCGAATAGCAAAATTTATAAGATAAAGTAACAAACATGATTAAATCATATTTTAATATTATTATGCAGTGATTTATGTTATATCATAATCATTTCTAATTCGGTGGTATTATATGAAGCTCATAACCATATATCTCCCTGAACCATATTTAGAGGCTTTGGATGAGCTAGTTAACAGGCGATATTATCCGCATAGAGCTGAAGCCATTAGAGCAGCTATACGAGATTTGATTGAAGTTGAGTTATGGAGACGGAAGCGCCATGGCAAAGCTAGCCGATAAAGCACTTCAATATATGTGGAGTGAGAATCTAAGGAGAGGTTTAAGAGAGCCGGGCTACTGTCGTATACTGGTAGTTGGCGTTGGTGGAGCTGGAAATAATACCGTTAACAGGCTTATGGAATCTGGCATAGTTGGTGCTGAATGTATAGCGATTAATACCGATCTGCAACATCTGAATGCGGTGCATGCTCATCAAAAGATTCTCATAGGCGAGAAGCTAACGCGCGGGCTTGGATCCGGCGGAGACCCTAATATTGGTAGGGCGGCGATCGAGGAGTCCATTGAACAGGTTGAGAAAGTTCTGGAGGATGTTGACATAGTTTTTGTAACTGCGGGAATGGGCGGTGGAACAGGAACCGGCGCCGCACCGGTAGTCGCTAAGTTAGCGCGTGAAAAAGGTGCAATCGTCGTCGGCGTTGTTACAATGCCTTTCAAGATTGAGAGGGGAAGAATCGCCTATGCCCTTAAAGGATTAACCGAGATGCGAAGGGAATGTGACACGGTTATAGTCATTGATAATAATAAGCTGATGTGGCTTGTGCCGCAGCTACCAATAAATGAAGCCTTCAGAGTTGGGGATCAAGTTTTGGCTAATATGATTAAGGGAATAACCGAAGTAATATCAATGCCTAGTTTAATAAACTTAGATTTTGCAGACTTTAGAACAATAATGAAGCGCGGCGGCGTCGCGATAGCGGGTGTAGGTGAATCAAATGCTCCCAATAGAGCTGAGGACGCTGTTCAGAAAGCGCTTAGAATGCCATTGCTTGACGTAGACTATAGCGGTGCAAATGGCGCTTTAATTCATGTTTCAGGAGACAAAAGTCTAACAATAGAAGAAGCAAACACGGTAGGTGAAATTATAACTCAAATGATGAGCGAGGATGCCTTGGTTATTTGGGGCGCGCGAGTAGATCCGAATCTGAAAGGAACTTTAAGGGTTACATTAGTTATGACCGGGGTTAAGTCGCCTTATCTATTAAGTGGATTCGGATCCAAAGCTGCCGAACTTTATGACTTGGACCCCCAACCTGAAAAGTCTGAAAAGTCATTAAACATTAACTTAGACCTGCAAGAATTGCCGGTCTTGGACATAGATAGCTAAATCCAGCGCTTAAATCTCCTTCCCAAAATTTTTTTGATTCTTAATGAGAATGGTATTCCTCTGCCTAGTGGTATTGTTAATCCCTTTTTGATAGCCTCAATAATATTATCTATATTCGCTTCATCAACATCTATGATCGTATAAGCCAAGCCTATTGTTTCTAGCATGTGAGAATCGCTTCCCGCAGTCTGCGGCATATTATATCGTTCAGCAAATCTCCTAGTTAGATTAGTTAATAGTCTAAATGGAAAAAGTGACGAGTTAATAACTTCAATAGCGTCCAGACCTAAAGAAAGAATCTCTGGATTTAACCCTACTCCATCCTTAAATAATGTTTGCGGATGAGCCGCGATAGCTATGCCCCCATTTTCATGGATTTTTTCAATAGTTTCTTCAACACTTAATCCTTTTGGAATGGGCGATGTGATATTAATGCCGATTATATGCCCACTCTTCGTAGAAACCTCTATTCCCGGTATTATTAGTGGCTTGTTATATTCATCCCCTTCATTTATCATTTTAATCAATCTCAAAGATCCTTCAACAACGTCGTGATCAGTTATTGCTACTCCATCTAATCCCTTTCTTTTAATTTGAAAAATTAGATCCTCTAGAGTTATATTGCTATCCTTGGAATAGCAAGTATGTACATGCAAATCAATTTTCAACTGCAAGAAATTCATCCGCTACCTTATTTTACTTCCTGGATTTATAGGCTTCTCAGGTCCTATGAATACTATACGTTTCCTATTTTCCGCGGCTAAAATCATTACTTCTGATTCTATGCCAAATATTTTCCTTGGCTTTAAATTAGTTACAACCACGATATACTTGCCTTCAAGTTCCTCAGGCTTATAATGTTCGGCTATTCCGGCAACAGCCGTTTTAAAATCCTTCTCACCAATATCGATTGCTAGCTTTAACAGATTCCGTGATTTAGGTACAGTTTCAGCTTTAATTATTTTTCCGACCCGCATATCTATCTTCGAAAATTCTTCAATCGATATCTTCTCTTTGTTAATTCTAAGCTTCTCAAGCATATTTTGCAATCCCTCCTCAGAAGCTTCAATTTTACTAAATAAGGGCTCAGCTTCTCCAATCTTATGATCGACTGGTAGAAGTTTATATGCGTCCTCCCAGAGAACCTTCTCTGATAAATTTAGAAGTTTTCGAATTCTTTGTGCCGTGATAGGGATGAAAGGTTCCAGTATTATTGATAAAGCCTTAACTATCTGAGCGGAAACATATAATGTGTTTGCAGCGCTTTCTGGATCGGTTTTAATCTTCTCCCAAGGCTTCTTTTTGTTTAAATATCTGTTTCCAATGCGGCTTAGATCTATCGCTTCCCGTAATGCTGCTTGTAACTGGAATCTGTCTAATGCCTTACTGACGGAGTCAACCTTATTCTTAATCGCATCCAGCGTTTCATTATCTAAGTTATCTAGCTTGGTTGGTTTTGGAATTTTACTCCCGAAATAGCTACTTATGAACTTTAGTACTCTATGAATAAAATTCCCTAACGTGTCGTTCAAATCTGAATTCACTTTTTCAATGAAGATTTTCCATGTAAAATCAGAATCTTTTGTTTCCGGACGTATTGAAATTAAAGTGTACCTCCAATAGTCAACTGGAAACATTTCTAAAGCTTCATCTATCCAAACACCTATTCTCCGACTCTTTGAAGATTTCTGCCCACCAAATATTAACCATTCGTTTGTACAAACATTCCAAGGAAGATTATAGTCTTCATGAGTTGCCATTAGTAATGCTGGAAAGATCAGTGTATGGAATGGTATATTGTCTTTACCAATGAAATATAATGTTTTAACATTCTTATCAAACCAATATTCCCTCCATTTATCCCCATTTCCATGCTTCTTAAAATACTCGATTGTTGCTGAAACGTAACCTAAGACCGCGTCAAACCAAACATATATCGTCTTGTCTTCAGCGCCCTTAAATGGCGCAGGTATGCCCCACTTATTATCTCTTGTTATCGGTCTAGGCTTTAATCCTTCTTTTAGGAGATTTATGCTAAAGTTTCTGGCGTTATCTGGAAACTGCTTATTTTCTTTAATGTAGCTCAGAAGCTTATCTGTAAACTTCGGCATGTCGAAGTACCAGTGTTTAACTGTTTTTATTATCGGCGCCGTATTGCATATAGCGCATTTTGCCTCCAGAAGCTTCGTAGGCTCGAGAAGACGCCCGCATTGTTCACACTGGTCTCCTCTTGCTTTTTCATAGCCGCAGTATGGACATTTCCCCTCAACAAATCTATCAGGTAGAAAGCGTTGACATTTTGGACAGTATGGAAGCTCATCTTCTTTAGTGAAAACATATCCGTTTCGTTCTATTTTGAGCATTAACTCCCTAACAAATTTTTTGTGAACTGGGCTTTCTGTTCTCGTATAGTTATCGAAAGATATAGCCCACTTATTAAATAACTCTGAAACAATCCTATGGTTTCTGTCAGTTAATTCCTTCGGTGAGATCTTCTGTCTAATTGCTTCAATCTCTATCGGCGTGCCATGCTCATCTGAACCGCTAACAAAAAGAACTTCATCGCCTTTAAGTCTATGATAACGGGCGATAACATCCGCTGAGAGAATAGGTAGCAAATTGCCCAAGTGGGGTATGTGATTGATATATGGCCACGCGGCTGTAACTAGGATCTTCCCGAGTTTAACGCACCTCCCTCAGCAAAATAATCATTAAAATCTCATACTTAAATAAAACGGATAAGATAAGTGGGAATCAGGCTATTAAGAAAGTAAGTGAATATTCCCTATTCTTACCCTTTCAAGATATTTCTTAGCTACTTTATAACATTCATAAGCTTGTTTTCGGCTTGTTGTAGGCAGATCATCCATAACGTATTGGGGATAAAAAGCTAATAGAGTATATGGTATCCGCGGATCTATATCTGCAATAAATTTAGCTATGTTCTCCACCTCTTCAGCATCTATATAACCTGGAATCAAAAGTGTGCTGGCTGTTAAAACCGGAACTTCAAGTCTCTCTCGAAAATATTTTTCTCCTATAATTCTAAAATTTTCAAATGAAAATTTATTAGAAGTCCCGCAAAGAGCTCTATAAAGATTTTCATCCCATGCTTTTAAATCAAATTTTACAATGCCTCCGCTTTTAAAGGATAGCTCAGCGGATTTAAGGGCAAAATCTCTTCGCATGTTTCCATTTGTCTCCCAGCATATTCTCAATATGCGCTTTTCAATTTCCGCTTTTTCCATAGCTATTTCGCTGGTTCTTATTGCATGAGCCATCTGAACAGAAGGGTCGCCGCCGAAAAAACATATGCATGAAACTTTATCATTAACCTTACTGGCTAATTCCTCACTGCTTATACAAGGCTTAAGTTTTTGAGAGAGATTTCTATAATGCCAGTTTTGACAGAAAAGACAATCAAGGCTACATGCGCCATAGAAAACTGCTAAATTAACATAACCTGTCTCAGCTGATGGTTTGTAAGCGTATTTTGGATAGCCAGCGCCGGTGCAACCTGGACAAAACCACCATGCGACACAATTTGTTGGTAAAGGATCATAATACCATTCTAAAATCCCTTTGTCAGATGTGCCGCCTAAACGTATAAGACGACCTGAAATATTTTTTGTTAGACCGCAGAAACCTACTTCATTATCCCCAATGATACATTTATTTCCGCACATTCCACACATTATTCCATTAGGATTCTTGGGCACGCTGGGTGGTAGACCAAACATTTTCCTAGAGGTTTCTCTTATCTTACTAACTATTTTAAGAGCTTCATCAGGTTTTTCCTTAATACATCTAGAACAAACGTTTAATTTATCTGAGATTAAAGGTGAATCACCATTGCATAATAGGCATCTTCCCATTTTTCTCCACTAATATTAAAAAATTGTTACAAAATTATTTATTCTTACATAGTCATCAAAATCCAAAATGATTGCTGGTAATGATGAGAGGTGATAGGCTATGGGTAAACTCGAGAAGGAAATACTGGATCTTTTAAGCCAATCTAAACCCTTAACACTAATGGAAATAGCTGAGAAATTAAATAGAAAGCCAAAAACAATCTTTAAATCTCTACGCAAACTTTTTGAAGAAGGTAGAATAGTATGTGATGCAAGAACGAGGCGTTATACATTAGACAAGGATCAGGAGCAATAATGGAGAAATATGAAGGGATTCTTAAGAAACCTTAAAACTTTAAAAACCATTTATTTTTAAGTTAATGAACGATGGAGGTTTTCTTTTGAAAACAGACGCCATGAAATTTGAAAAATTAACAAAAGTAATTATGGAGAATCTCCAAGAGACTTATAAACGATTAATTAATTATCGTGACAAAATTTCATGGAAATTTTCTTATGGTGCTATACCGGAAGCATATAAACCGAATTTTGACGATTCTTCATGGAAAACCGTTAAGCTACCCTTTCTATTCGATACACGGAAAGGTGAAGTGTGGCTTAGATGCAAAATAACCATCCCCGAAGAAATCGAGGGAATCAAAATTTCAAATTCAACAGTGAAGTTTTTCTCCTCTGCAATAATAAATAAAAGTGAAATTTTTGTAGATGGAAGAAAAGTTTTGAGTGCAGATTACTGGATGGAGCTGAGAGGACCAAAAATAATACTGGACGAACATACTAAACCAGGTAAGGAACATACAATAGCGGTTCATCTATTCCCAAAGCATGAACCAGTCAATGTTCCGCAGTTTTATGTAACCTATAGTAACATTGAGAATCTATCTTTTGAGATTGAATCGTTTATAGAGGAGATCAGATTTGCTAAGCTGCTCGACAAGGATTTAACCATCAAAGTCTTAGAGGAATTCGACCTTAATGCTTTTAGAGGAGACATATTGCGCTTAATAAGAGAAATAGAAAAAGCCCGGAAAAAACTTTTACCCCTATCCAAAAAAGCCAAAGAATTTAAAGTTTATTTGATTGCTCATGCCCATATAGACATGAATTGGCTTTGGCCTTGGGAAGACACCGTCAATACGATTCGAGACACATTCTCCACAATGGTCAACCTAATGAGTAAATACAATGACTTTCACTTCTCCCAGAGTCAAGCCATAACCTATAAGGTTGTGGAAGATAACTTTCCAGAACTCTTTGAAAGAATAAGACAATATGTCAAGAGAGGTAATTGGGATATTACGGCTTCTATGTGGGTTGAAGCCGACCTTAATATGGCTGGGACGGAAGCATTATTAAGACAATTCTTGTACGCTAGGCGTTATATTAATGAAAAATTTGGTGTGAAACCTAAAATCTGCTGGGAGCCAGATACCTTTGGTCATATCTGGACTCTTCCGCAGATACTGAGGAAATTTGGCATTAAATACTATTACTTCATGCGATGTAGTAAGGGCTATCCGCTATTCTGGTGGGAAGGCCCCGATGGATCGCGGGTTTTAGCTTTCACAAGTGTCTACCATAATGTTGTGACACCTAAAAATATTGTTGATGTAGCCATTGATTTTTACGAGCGTTATGGATTGAAAACAAGCATGTTTGTTTACGGCGCCGGAAATCATGGTGGAGGTGCAACCATAGAAGATATTGAGGCTACTTATGAAATGCGGAAAAAGCCAACTTTGCCAGAATTATTCCTTAGTTCAACTCAAACATTTTACGAGGAGGTTGAAAAGGAGATCGAGAAGAAAGGTCTAGCCATGCCAATCATCAACGGGGAACTGCAGTTCACCTTCGATGGATGCTATACCACGCATAGCGATATCAAACGCTATAATAGATTATGCGAATCTTTACTTATCGATGCTGAAAAATTAGGTATTATTGCTAATGTATATGAAAAAGATACTCTGAAAAAGTCTTGGTTAAATGTTCTTCTTAATCAATTTCATGATATCCTTGATGGAAGCGGAACTGCTGAAGCATACATATACCCAAAGAAACTTGCTCAAGAAGCTCTAAGAACAGCTGAGAACCTAATAAATTCAGCAATTAAAGCATTGTGTAATAAAATAAAATTTTCGAGAGATGGGCTACCAGTGGTGGTCTTCAATACTCTTTCGTGGGATCGCACAGATCTAGTGAAAGTAAAAATCCCTGCGCATCTGATTCCTAAAAATCCAGTAGCCGTCTCCTATGACGGAAGAGAAAAATGCCCAATCCAACTATGCGGAGATGAGATAATATTCATAGCGCATGTACCACCAATGGGCTACAAAACTTATTATATTATTGAAGGAAATCTAGGGAAACATTCTATTCTGAAGGGGTCTAATGATACCCTAGAGAACGAGAATTTCAGAATCGAAATAAATAGATCTTTTGGAACCATTCGCTCTTTATATGATAAAGTGAATAATAAATTCGTGTTTAAAGAGGAAAGGTACCCAGACACTGGTCTAGTGCTCAGTAATCTTATGCAGATCTTATATGAGCTACCTCATCCAATGTCAGCGTGGATAATTGGTCCAATATCCAAAATTGAAAACCTCATAAAAGACGTTACTGTTGAGCTGATTGAAAAGGGTCCTGTAAGGGCGACAATAAAAGTTTCGCGGAAATACCGCAATTCCAAGATTATACAGCACATTTCTCTCTATGATGGTATGCCCAGAATAGATTTCCATACATTTATTGATTGGCATGAAATATCGGATGATAAGACTGAAGCTCCTATGCTTAAAGTTTCTTATACGCCCATACTCGGTAGATCCAAGGCTACATTCGAAATACCTTTCGGGTACATTGAAAGGATTCCGGATGGAACTGAAGTTCCAGCATTGAGGTGGGTTGATTTGTCAGATGAGGAATATGGTTTAACACTTGCTAATAACTGTAAATATGGATTCGATGTAAAAGGCAACACCTTAAGAATGACGCTTATTAGAACGAGCTATAGTCCGGATCCCAAACCAGATCAGGGCATGCATGAGATCTTATATGCATTATATCCACATAGTGGCGACTGGAAAAAAGCCTTAGCCTTCAGAACCGGATGGGAATTAAATCATCCACTTATAGCTTATGCGGTCTTAAATCCATTAAAAGCGAGCAGTAATCCATGTGAACCTGAAGAAAAAACCATGTTTCAAATCAAGCCTGAAAATGTGGTGGTCTCTTGCCTTAAGAAATCCGAGGATTCAGATGATATTATTGTTAGAGTCTATGATGCTACTGGTGATGGAGCCGATGCTGAAATAAAATTTAACATGAATGTAAAAGATGTTTTTGAAGCAGATTTAATGGAGAATCCTATAAAAGCGCTTAAGATTCGAAATGGCACGATTTCATTTAGGCTCAATCCATTTGAAATAAAGACTCTACGCATAACGTTGGCGCATGCCGACTAATAGAACTTGCAGAATATATCTTCCCTTACCTTTTTATTACACCATTTTTAGTATATCTGGTTTATCACTGGCTATTCCATCAACACCCTTTTTAGCATATTCTTGGGCTTCTTCTAAAGTATTTATCGTCCAAACAATTACCTTCAAGCCATTTTCATGAGCCCTTCTTATTAGGGTTGAGTGTGTAAACCTATACAGCGGAAGTAGATATTGCGCTTTTAACGATAGGGCTGCCTTTATCGGATTTCTATGTCTAACATATATCAAGCCAGTTTCGATCTTATCATTTAATTCCCTAATTCTTCTCAAAGCTTCTTCATGGAAAGATATCACTATAACATTATCCTCTAAACTTTTACTTCTAATAATCTCTAGGAGCTTATCCTCGAATCCCGTTTCTTTTAACTCTATGAGAATCTTAACTTTTTTATCGAGAAAATCAAGCGCTTCCTCTAAGGTGGGTATTTTTTCACCTTTTTCAGTATTCAGCTTTTTGATTTCTTCAAGAGTTAACTCGTTAACTAAACCTTTGCCATTAGTTGTTCTATCAACTTTATTATCGTGTATAACTACCAGTTTGCCATCTTTGGTTCTTCTAACATCAAGTTCAATCGCGTTCACGCCTAGTTCTAACGCCTTCTTAAAACTACGTAATGTATTCTCCGGTTCATATGCTCTTGCCCCTCTATGACCAATTTTCAATTCAAGCATGTTTACACACCAATATATCTTCTTCAACTATTCTTCTTTTTCCTCAACTATTATTTTACATTTTGTCGCTAGAGCCGCTATAACCCCCAAGGCAGCAACCCAAGGTGCAAGTAAAGCCCCTATTAGCCCTACGGTTACAGGTATTTCGAGAAGAGTTTCATCTTTTTCATTCTTTACTATTATTTTGGTAACATTCCCTTTATGAATCAATTCTTTAATTTTCTTGATTAAATCGTCCGACGAAACCTCATATTCTTTTCGAGTAACGCCCTTTTGGAACGCGCCACAATATGGGCAATAGTTCATTTCCCCTGATAATTCCTTACCACAATTTACGCAATAAACCAATTTACTTTCTCCTTAACTTTCTTAAGTGTATTTTAAACATTATATGCTTAAAAATGTTATAAGTTCTTTCATCAAAAAGAAACCCTACGCTTTTAACTTAACATAGATGGTTGTCAAAACTAAAGCTAAAACTGAAGTTACAATTAAGAAGGCTGGGAAAAATCCTAACATTCCTATAAAAAATCCTGCTACTATTGGACCCGTAGCGTGACCTACGTCTTTTATCGTTTCTAAAGCTCCTATTCCTGATCCTAATGTTGTCTTAGAGGATATTTCCGATATTAGTGGTGAGGTTGAAGAGGTGGTTAATGACGCTCCTAATCCATACACTATCATCACTAACAATAGGCCGAAAAAATTGTTTGTGAGAGGGAGAAAAAGCAAGCTTACCGCTGAAACCGCTAAACCAGCAATTATGAATAGTTTTCTTCCATATTTATCTGAAAGCAATCCAGCGAATGGTCTAAAAAGAGCTATAGTTAATATCTGTAGGCTCATGAGAAACCCAGTTACCCATTTTTCAATCCCAATCATGTCAGAGTAAATTGGCATAAAAGTTTCAATAGCGCCCATACTGAAGTACAGAGCTGCTTCAGCTGAGCTAACAATAATAATATTAATGTTTTTTATGATGGTTTTCAAGCTTTCAATCACACTTGTTTTTGTCTCTTCGATGTTTCCCTTATGATCTACTGGTTTTATTCTAAATGAGGAAAACATAGCTATGAGTCCAGCAATCCCGCAGATGAGATAAGCCAGTTGAAAAGGAGCTAGAAAATGAATAGAAACTAAAAAACCAGCTGCTATTGGAGCTAAAAGCCTGCCAATCATGGTTGATGAAGAGAATATCCCCATAAATTCTCCTCTACGGGAGGAAAACATATCGGCTATATAAGCCAGAGATACGGGCATGAAAATTGCAGTTGCAAATCCATGATATATTCTAAATAGAATCAGTTGCCATGTTTCAGTTACAGAGAGATAAAGAAAGGGTGCTGAAGCAAAAATTAGTCCGGAAGCAATTAACATTTTTCTTCTACCATATACATCTGAAAGAGAACCAGCTGTTATGTTAACAAATATTCCAGTAATTGTGCTTGCCGCCGCAATCAACCCTATTTCAAAATCAGTTGCACCGAGGAATTTTGAAAACCATGAAAGAGTTGGAGATTTAGACATGGTTGAACTAAAGATGGCGAAGGCGCCCATAAAACAAAGTAGAAGAAAATTCTTTGGAAGTTCTCTTTTAGGCTTCATATCGCTTCCCATTAATATTATTATTGCTATCTGATAAGTGAGGATAGCTAATAAAAATGTAGCGAAAAACCCGGTTCCATAGTTCAAGTTAGATTTAAGCTTTAATCTTATGATTCTAATTTCTTTACGAATCTAATCCCATTTTTACCTTTACCATAATAGTTTCTAAGAGTTTTAAAGGACTTATAGCCGTGTTTAAGATAAAATTTTACTGCCGTAGCGTTATTTTCATATGTTTCCAAATAGCATATTTTAGCTCCCATCTTTTTCAAAATCTTCTCAGCGGAGCTAAGTAGACGTGAACCTATGCCCCGCCCTCTGTACTCTGATTTAACGTCTATGGAACATATGTGTCCAATTAAATCACCTTCAAACTCCTCTAGAGAGGTAATGATGAAGCCGACTATCCTGTTAGATGAAACTGCTACAAGCGTAATAAATTTAGGATCATCCATAATTCTCCTCATGTATGAAAAGGGAAACGCTTCCTCGTGGAAACATTCAATTTCTATCCTATAGAGGTCCTCTAAATCCCCTTTTTTAGCCTTCCTTATTAGAATAGGGATCTTTGACACAACAAACCTATATGTCTCTTCCAATATATGAAAATTTAAGATTTACCGTTAAATGTGGTGATCTAAAAACGAGGGGCATATACATTCTAGTAATATTAGTTAAGAAGCCAATAACTGCTAGAATCGGTTCTCTAGGCACTTTAATGTTTGACAGCGGCATTTACGCATATATTGGCTCAGCTCAAAACAATCTGGAGAAGAGAATAGCGCGTCACTTTAAAAGAAATAAAAAGAATTTTTGGCATATAGATTATCTGCTTAAAAATGAAGATGTGAAGATAATTGATGTTCTTTATAAGGTAGCCCATAAGAGTGAGGAATGTGAAACGGCTAAAAAAATTAGTAATATAGGTTTACCGGTAAAAAATTTTGGCTCCTCAGATTGCAAATGTGAAAGCCATTTCTTCAAACTAAGTAATTACGAAAAATTCAAAAGATTCGTAAAAAAGAACATGTTCCTAAACTTTCCATATAATTCAACCACCAGCTTAGGAAGTTAAGGAAGAAGAAAATTTTGGGTGAAATTAAAAAATGAAGGTTAAAGTGAGAATGCTGGGATTACTAAAAAAAGTTTACGGAAAAGATGAAATCTCAATTGAATTAAATGAAGGCTCAAATCTCAGAAATGTTATATCAAAAATAATTGAAGAATCAAGAGAGTTAAAGAATATTATATTGGATCCGGAGCTTAAAGATCCCCGTCCAAATACTATAATACTTGTTAATGGTAAGGAAATAAGTGTATTAGGCGGATTAGATGCTGAAATAAAGGATGGAGATGAAATAACAATAATACCGGTAATTCATGGTGGCTAATTAAAAATTAAGCCAGCTATCAGCTTCATATCACGTTGAATCTCACGGAAATATCTTTGCTTCATTAACAGACTTTTCAATAAGCTTAAATTTCTTAAGATTCTAATAACTAAGCGTCTGTTAAAGGAGGAAGGAAAAATTGATTGGTTTTTCAAGTTTAGCTTCCCTTCCACGTTTAAGAGATTACGTCAGCCGTAGAATTTCAAGCTACGATAAAACAGGTGGAAACCGTGATGCCTGGTTGATCAAAGGAGGAGAAAAGAAGATAATAGCGAATATTGAAGGACCAGCTTGCATAAAGCATATATGGATGACGCTTGGAATTCCGCAAGAAGACTATTTGCGCAGAATAATACTAAGGTTTTATTGGGATGATTGTTCAGAACCTAGCGTTGAATGTCCAATAGGAGATTTTTTCGGTATGGGGCATGGTATACGAAAAAACTTCGTTTCCCTACCACTTCAGATGAGCCCGCAAGATGGGAAAGGATTTAATTCATGGTGGCCCATGCCCTTCAAGAACAAAGCCATTATAGAGGTTGAAAATCAAGGTGAAAAAGAGTACTGGCATTACTTTTATATTGACTATGAACTCTACAACTCCGTTAAAGCAGTTGAGGATTTAGCTTACTTCCACGTTCAATGGAGAAGAGAGATGGATACTAATGGATGGGCATATAGAGACAAACTGAGCCTTCAATCAATGATACGTGATCCTAGATGGTATAACACGGATGGAAAAGATAATTATGTGATTCTCGAGGCTGAAGGAAACGGAATCTACTGTGGTGCACATCTAGATATAGATTGTTTTCATAGAAATCCAAATGATTGGTATGGTGAAGGTGATGACATGATATTCATCGACGGAGAAGAGTGGCCTCCCTCTCTACATGGAACTGGAACGGAAGACTGGTTTAATTGCGCCTATTGCCCAAGACAAGAATATAACGCCCCATATCATGGAGTAATTCTATATAGTGGAACCAAGAGCTGGCCTTGGAGAGGCAAACAGACTGTTTACCGCTATTACATCGAGGATCCAATAAGATTTCACAAAAGCATAAAAGTTACGATTGAGCATGGTCATGCTAATGGTTTAAGTTTAGATATTTCAAGCACAGCCTATTATTACCTGACGGAGCCCAAAAGAGGAGGGCCTCCCCTGCCGCTGGTTGAAGAAAGGCTGCCAAGGCCTGATGAAGAGATATACAAGCCTGAAAAATAGAGACGTTTATCAGAGCGGTTACCAAGGTAGTTTACCATATTTTTTAACGTAGTTTACCAGCCCTCCGTTGACTAAAATTTCCAGTAATGCTGGCGGTATAGGCTTAAACTTGTAAACTTCATTTTTTGTCAGGTTCTTTATATATCCCTCAGAGAGGCTAGCTTCCAGCAAATCTCCATTTTCTATTTTATTAGTTTCTTTGCATTCAATCACTGGCAATCCAATATTTATTGCGTTCCTATAAAATATTCGAGCAAAAGATTCCGCTATTATGGCGCCTATGCCTATATGTTTAAGAACTAACGGCGCCTGCTCTCGGCTTGATCCGCAACCGAAGTTTCTGCCAGCAACTATCAGGTCGTCTTTCTTAATTTTTTCAGCGAAACCCGGTATTAGTGCTTCCATAGCGTGCTTTGAGAGTTCACCAATGTCGGTTATGCTTAGCTTATATTTACCCGCAATAATCAAGTCTGTATTTATATCGTTGCCAAACTTCCAGACTCTTCCTTTAATTTTTAAGTTCAAACTTAACTCACCACTCCTCCAACTTTTACGCATCATTCTTTTAGTAATCTTCTTGGATCCGTTATTTTTCCTTCTAAAGCCGTTACAGCAGCTGTTGCAGGTGAAGCCAAATATATTTTAGCTTCCGTACTACCCATTCTACCCTTAAAGTTTCTATTAGAGGTTGATAAGCAAGTTTCTCCCGGAGCTAATATTCCTTGATGAGCGCCTGCACATGGGCCGCATCCAGGATTACAAACGATGCATCCAGCTTTAATGAAAATATCTATCAGCCCCTCTTTAAGGGCCTGTAGAAAGATTTTTCTTGAAGCTGGAATAACGATCATCCGAACGTTGCTATTAATTTTCTTTCCTTTGAGTATTTTAGCTGCAATTCTTAAGTCTTCCATCCGCCCGTTTGTGCATGAACCTAGAAATACTTGATCAACCTCCAGTCCTTCAACTTCCTTAACTGGCTTAACATTATCAACTGAATGTGGACATGCGATTTGAGGTTCAAGATCGGAAATGTTTAGAATTATCTTTCTAGAGTACTCTGCATCTTCATCGCTTTTCAGATTTACATATCTGCTAATTCCCAAACTCTGCATATAATCTTTTGTCTTATCATCGGGCTCTATTATGCCCGTTTTCGCGCCCATCTCAACAGCCATATTACAGAGTGTTAGACGCCCATCGACACTCATGGACTTGACCGCTGACCCAGCGAATTCCACAGCCTTATATGTGGCTCCATCAGCTCCAACAACCTTAACGATTTTGAGTATTACATCCTTAGGTAGAACCATTGGCGGTAGCGAACCTTCTATTTCTACCTTAAGAGATTCTGGAACCTTGAACCATAATTTTCCAGATATGAAAACGGCTGCCATCTCGGTTGAGCCTATTCCGGTTGCGAATGCTCCTAAAGCGCCATAAGTACATGTGTGTGAGTCTGCACCCACAACTAACGCTCCAGGATAAACGAGTCCTGACTCAACCATAAGCTGATGGCATATGCCGGAACCAACATCACAGATTCTTGCGCCATATTCATGTGCAAACTCACGCATTGTTTTATGAACTTTTGAAAAATTTTCGTTGGCACTTGGTGCAACATGGTCTATGACTAATACGATTTTTGTTGGATCCCAAAGCTTCTTTCCTCCCATCTCTCTGAAAGCTTCAATCGCTAGGAGAGCGGTTCCATCGTGGGCCATAGCAGCATTAATTTCAGCTACAACTATATCTCCGGCATAAGAATCTCTTTCAGAGGCTAGGCTGAATATTTTCTCTGAAATTGTTTTACCCATTTTTGATCAACTTGACTTTAAAATGAAATAAAACGAACTAAAAAATTTTTAGCCAATCACTAAGCTGTAACGAAAAGCATGCACATCATCAATTTAATTAATTTGAGAACCAGTATTTTTCATGTTCCTAATCTAGGAAACATTCAGATAAAATCTCGAAGATCAGCTGCTACTTTTTCTTCTTTCTGCCAGTTCTTTTAGCTGCTATTAATCCAACTTTTTTCCCTGGCGGTGCATTACGTGAAACAGTTGTGACTTTCCTAGCGCTTCTCCTACCACTTCCAAAAGGATGCACTGCCGCTATCATTGCTCTACCACGAACTCTCGGATATTTATGACCTTTCGCTACCATCCAATGGAATTTTGCTCCAGCCTTTACAAAAGGTTTTTCTGTGCGTCCGGAAGCCGCTACAACACCGATGGTTGCTAAACATAGGTCGTTCACGTAACGAGTTTTACCTGAAGGTAAAGATATTATCGTTCCCTCAGGGGTGTGGGACGTAATTGTTGCATAAGTTCCTGAGGAACGAACCAACTTGCCTCCATCACCTGGTAGTAGCTCTATATTACATATTGTTGTCCCCTCGGGGATCAAACCTACCGGAAGAACATTACCAATACTTATTGATGCTTTCCCACCAACTTCTATTATTTGTCCTTCATGAATCCCTTCTACAGCTACGGTATAATATCTTTCTCCGGTCTCAAGCTCTATGTATGCCAGAGGCGCCCCTCTGCCTGGTTCATGAGTTAATTCAAGAACTTGTCCCTTTAAAACTTTATTCACAATATCCTTTGATAAATTAGGATATCTTGCTGGCGCTATACGTTTGTGAGTTGAAGCCTTAAATGTTGGGGAGCCTCTACCTCTCCTTTGTACTAATATTCTTTTTCCCATGCTTTATTCAACTCCCATTACTCTTCATATGATTAAATTATGCCTAATCTAACCGCTAGATCAGTTGCACTATGCTCTGGAGATAGCTTCACGAAAGCTTTTTTAGTGCCTTCTCTAGTTATTAGCACGTTCACTTTTTCAACCTTAACTTGATATAGCTCTTCAACCGCTCTTTTTATATCTTTCTTAGTTGCCTTAAGATTCACGATGAAAACTATCTTGTTTTCTTTTTCGATCATTCGACTTGTAACTTCAGTTATGAGAGGGTAGATGATAACTTCATGAGGATCCATGTTTAATCACCCCATCCTAGTAAACTCAGTTTCTTTAGTTCTTTAATGCTTGAGCTAGTCCAAAGGGTTAATCTTCCAGGATGAGTTCCAGGAGCTAAAAGTTCAGGGTTCAAATCCCTAACATTAACAACGTCTACTCCTGGAAAGTTTCTGGCTGCTCTAAATATTCCATTTTTTCTAGAGACGACAATTAGCGGGCCAACAGCCATCTTAATCTTTCTGCCACGCATTTTACCTTTTCCACTTCTAACTTTAATGCTCTCCTTAACTCTTTCGATATCCGACCAGACGCCAAGATTTACAAGTACATTCTTAAGATCCTTCGCTCTACTTATGCTTTCAAGATCATCAGTTACAATTAATGGTATATCAGGGACGCTATCAACTATGTGTCCTCTAGCCCTAACTATCTCTTTTGAGGCTGTTGCAGCTATTGCTGAGAGAAGGGCTAAACGTCTTTCTTTCTTTGGAATCTTCTTGTAAATTTTTTTCTCAACTACTGGTGGATGGGCTAAACGCCCACCAACCGTTCCGGGAGCGAGGGCAGCTCTTCTACTACCTTTTATGCGTGGAACTCTGGAGATTCCATACCCAGCTCCCCAAGACTCTGCTGTTGTTCTTTTTCCAGCGTAGGGATCCCTACCTTTAGGTTGAAAGCGATGGGACTGGATGGCTATGACAGCCCGCTTTATAACGTCTGGTCTAAATGGGGTTCTAAAAGCATTTGGTAAGCGGATTCTACCAATCTGTTTTCCGTCAAGATTAAAAACTTTAGCATAAATTTTAGCCATATGCTATTTTCCCCCGTTTTTAAACACCTTGCTGAGAATGCAGAGAGATAAACGTAATCTGTGGAGGATTTTCACTCACTCTTTTTGGTGGACGAACTGGATATCTTAACCTTATCAATCTTTTAGCTGGTCCTGGAACACTTCCACTCAATAGTAAGTATGGGCCTCTAACTAAACCATAACGGAGGAATCCG
Source organism: uncultured Candidatus Bathyarchaeia archaeon (assembly GCA_964431725.1). Lineage (GTDB taxonomy): Archaea > Thermoproteota > Bathyarchaeia > Bathyarchaeales > DTEX01 > DTEX01. Next base: position 64,014 of record CAYSKG010000001.1, read on the forward strand.
CCCTTAGGTGTAACTTCCTCACCGTTCTTCCCAATCTTTATTATGCGCTTATTATATTCTGTTCTCTGATGATAACCCATCTGCCCAGCTCTTGGAACAGAATATGTAACTCTCTTCATGCCCCATGCACCCAATGTCCCAACTCCACGTTTAGTTTTGCGGCTCTTATGTTGTAGAATTCTCACTCCCCATCTCTTAACTGGCCCTTGAAAACCTTTGCCTTTTGTTATTGCAACAACATCTACAAACTGTCCTTCCTTAAAAATCTCTTCAGCTGAAATTGTTTTACCTAAAATGCTCTTGGCGTACTCAAATTGTTCTTCAATTGTTCCTCCACCAATCTTAATTTCCATCAAATCTGGTTTTTTCTTTGGAACCCCTGCTAACCTCGGTTGTGTTGCAGCTAAAACCCTAAATTCGGCGATTCTATTTAATGAACCTCTAATCTTCTTTAGGTTTTCTTTAATCTTTTCTTTGCTGGCTTCTTTAGGGAGAACTATAACTCTTTCAAAATCTTTAGGTAAAGGATTAGCCCAAACCTCAGTTAATGTTTTAAGCCCATATTCATCTTTTATGTATGCGCGGATTGCAGCTACATACATTGGAGGAGCATCAATCACGGTCACAGGCTGAACAACTTCTTTACCAAAGTTTGGTGACCCCGGCTCATCATCAATAACTATTGCATAGGTCATACCAGCCTTATAGCCGGCAAAACCCAGTAATATGGGTCCCTCTTTAACTTCGGGCCAATATCGTATCCGTCCAATTGGACGTGAAGCCCTACCCCTAGGTAAATAAGCTAATGAACCTCTCTTAGGAGCGTTAACCTTTCTATGACCCACGGATTTTCAATCCCCTTTCTTAATTTTTCCTTTAATTTTCTCTTTTAGTCTCTCATCAAATAAGAGAAATAAGTTATAAACCTTTCTCTTGAAATAATAGCGGATCTAATCAAAGATTGGAAAGATCCGTCAAAAGAAAATTATTTTGTGATAATTTTGTGCGAGAATTTAACTATGTAAACGATAAATCGAAACAAAAAATATGCCTAGAAACAACCGATGATTAAAGCTTCATGGCGGAATCAAGTGGTTGATGAAAAAGGCAGATCTTGGATTTATCTGATGCATCTTTTAAATAAACAATGGAAAAATAATCTATTTGGGTGAATAAAAATTTGAAGATTCCAGAGGCTCTTTTAAGAGATAAAATCAAGTTATTCCTTGAGGAAGATGTAGGTTTAGGCGATATAACCAGTAATATGGTGATTCCCCCTGAAACTAGAGTGCGTGCGCAAATAATTGTGAAAGAAGCGGCGGTTATAGCCGGATTGCATGAGCTAAAAACGCTCTTCAACATGATTGGCGCGAAAATGTTATGCTTCGTTAACGAAGGGGATGAAGTGTCTCCCAATACTGTTATTGCCGAAGTTAGAGGTGATGGAAGAGCGATCCTAGAGGCTGAAAGAACCGCGTTGAATATTCTTTCGCGAATGAGTGGAATAGCTACGGCTACAAGAAAAATGCTAAAAAAGATTAGAGACGTCAATCCAGATGCTCGGATAGCGGCAACTAGAAAGACCGCTCCTGGACTGCGCTATTTTGATAAAAGAGCTATTATAATAGGTGGAGGAGACCCGCATCGTTTTAGACTTGATGATCAAATATTGATCAAAGATAATCACATAGCGATCATCGGTAGTATAGAAGAGGCTTTGAAAAGAGCTCGCTCATTAGCGAGCTTCTCAAAAAAAGTAGAAGTCGAAGTTAAAACCCTAAAGCAGGCAATAGAGGCGGCTTCTCTAGGAGCCGACATAATAATGCTGGATAACATGACTGTTAACGAGGTCCGTGAAGTGATGGAAAAATTAAAAAATCTTAATCTCCGCAATAAAGTTCTTATTGAGGTTTCTGGCGGAATAACTGAAGAAAATATTAGGGAATACGCTAGACTCGGACCGGATGTGATCTCAGTTGGCGCTCTTACTCACTCACCTAAATCTATTGACGTAAGTTTAGAAGTCATTGAAGTTGAAAATTGAAGAGTTCAGCAAGGTTTTTACAATTCCTTTAATATTTTAACTACATCTGATGCTGGTGCATCAGTTTTTATTCCTCTTTCATGAAAATGTGTGCGTACGGCTCTAAAGCCCTTCCTTCTAATGCTCTCAATAACCTTTTTTATCGATGGTGTAGGAATGTTTAGCTTGTCGCAGATTTTATCGATAACATAGTAGGTGGCTGGAGCGTCAACCTCATTTTTGATCATTAATATGATTTTGACGGCTTCTTTACTGATGTAGGATGAGGTTTTTAGATTTTCTTCCATAAGCTCACAAATTTTCCCGTCAACTATTCTTCCAAGCCATAATGGTCCGGCGGCTCTCAGAGTAGAACCGCATTTAACACATTTGATTTCCCTGTTTATTAGAGGTATACCGTAGTGAAGTTCCCTATGAAAACACTTAAAGCAATGAAGTATGTAACCCATTTTCTCTAATGTTTTATCTGCTTCTTTGGCACCATAGTTAATTAATGCGTATAGGCGAGTGTAATGATGTGTGCTGTGGCTAAATAATACTTCTATGCCAATGTTATGTTTGGCGGCTGCCGTTGCTAAGCATCCAGCTAAAAGTCTTACAGCAATTTCGTGGCAATATTCGGTTCTCAAAGATATGCCCCCGTATTTTCTGAGTGCAACTTTTGGGTAAACACCGCATAGGGGGGCCATATCTGTAGCTGTTAGGGCCAGTAATCCCCCGTCTCTTAACGATCTAATGGCAGAATCAATGTATGAAACTGGGGATCCGAAAGGATCTATATCTACGAAATCGAATCTTCTTTTCGGCGTAGCATATTTGGATAGAAATAGATTTGCATCTTCATTTGCCACAAATACTTGATGAGCAAGATTATTCAATTGAACGTTGTATCGAGCCATTTCGTATGCTCTCTTATTTATATCGTTAATATAAACTGCATTGACTCCTTTAACCTCCTTGGCGAAACGTATCCCCCTAATTCCGCAACCAGTCAAAGGTTCAGAGATATTCAATTCTCTTTTTACGAATCTTTGATAAGATTTGAGAGTTAGAACCGCTATATCTCGGCAAGTCTTCATAAGGGGATTGTAAAAGACTGGTGCTCTAGAAGGAGCGTAGTCCCAAAATCCCCTCTTAAAACATTCAAGTTTAGGAACAGCTACTTTAACCATGCCCTCACGGATAATTTCTACTGGAAAGTCAAAGCCCAAATAAATCCCTCACATCTATATTTTTAATCTAGCTACTTCATAATTAACTTCATCAGTTTTCCTTTCCTCATGTAACAGAGCACCTATCCCATGTCTCAGTTAAAAATGTGGTAGGGTTAAACTTTTATAGTATATCCTTAATTTTGATATTTTGGGCAATGGTGAGAAAGGTAATTGAAGTTTAAAGAAGTAGGCTGGAACGGCTTTCTGCTAGAGATTCCGGAAGAAATGCGTTTAACAAGCGAAGGAGGAAATATAAAGTCAGGCTATTTAAAATTTGAAATGGAAGGCTTTTTGTTAGAAATTAGATGGGATCCATTTGAACCTAAAAAAACTAAACCTTTAGCTGAAATAGCTAATTCATTCATAAAGGAGATGAAAAAGGCTCTCGAGAAAGAAAGAAAAAAGAAGATTGATCTGAAAGTTGAGAGCATGAGTAGCATTTCAATATCTTCTCATAACACCTACTCTATGAATATTAAATCTGGGGCAGAAAAGGATTTAGTTTACATATGGATTTGTAAAGAGAGTAAGCGCGTGATTATAGCTCACCTGATTTCTTTGCTTCCAAAGGATAAGAGTAAAGAGATTATTGAACGTATATTAGGATCGTTTAAATGTCATTTAAATGAAAATTTTGTTCCGTGGATTGCTCTAAATTTGAAATTTCAGGTGCCAGATTCGTTTCTGCTTTCTGAAAGGAAGATTGCTGCTGGTAGAACCTATTTGATATTTAATGAACAAAAGTTTTCTGTTTTTACTGAAAAAGGTAGAAGTTTAATAATTGAATATTTCTCTATGGCAAATCTACTCTTTGAGGATACCTATAAAAACCCTGAAAAATGGTTTCAAGATAATTATTGGAAAGATTTAAAAAAACGTGTAAAAAATATAGCTTTCCAAGCTACTGAAACTAGAAGATTCATGCGACATAAAATAATATATAAACGTGGAATTAAAAAATCTGGTTTATTGACAAGAAAAACAACCGTGAGTGAAAACTTAACATGGTACTGCTCAAAATCAAATCGTATATATTCAATAACCTTTGTTTCTTATGTTAGTAGACCCTTCTTCTTAAAGCGAAAAATGGACGAGGAAGAAGATAAAAAAATTATGCAAAATTTCCTGTCTTCATTTAAATGTCATTTCTAGAGTCTTTTGAGGTACTTTTCAAAGTCCCCAATTTACTGGGAATTGATCACCTTATCTACACTTAGCTTCTTACCGCTAAGAAAAATATTTAATAGTAGTGTATCGGAGAGTATAGCGACGTAATTTCTTGCCCCCTCTAAAAAGGGAGGACGCTGGAATGAAAGAAAATAACAATAAGAGTGCTGATGAGCTTTCTAATGAGGAACTCGAATTTTATTCACGGCAGATAGTCCTTTCAGAGATAGGTTACAGAGGTCAGCTTAAACTCCGTAAATCGAGTGTATGTATCGTAGGGCTAGGCGGTTTAGGTTCCCCTGCGGCTTTACAATTAGCAGCCATGGGTGTTGGACATTTACGCTTAGTTGACCATGACGTTGTTGAACTTTCTAATTTGCATAGACAATTACTCTATGGAGCAAAATATATTGGCTATCCCAAAGTTGAGGTTGCCGCCAAAAGATTGAAGGAGCTTAATCCAAATATAAAGGTCGAGCCTCTACCCATATCAGTTAGTAGCGAAAATGCTGAAAAGATAGTTAAAGGTATGGATGTTGTTGTTGATGGGCTCGATTGTATGACGCCAAGATATGCGATAAACAGAGCTTGTCAAAAGCTTGGTGTACCCTATGTTTTTGCTGCGGCTTTAATGACCTTCGGTAATGTTTCAACCATAGTGCCGGGTAAAACGCCTTGTCTAGAATGTTTTCAAGGTAATCTCAATGATGAGATTTTGCCTACATGCGCTACTCTTGGGGTTTATACTTCTTTACTCAGTATAATATCAGGTATAGAAACTTCAGAAGCCATTAGAATACTTCTTGGCAAAGAACCACGTCTAGTGAATAAGCTTTTGCACTGTGATATTAGCGATTTAATATTTGAAGAAATAAATATCTCGAAGATTGAGAGCTGTCCTGTTTGTGGTTCGAAGCCATCAGGTTCACCTAAACCTTTAACGAGAAAATTAATTACTGAAATCCATAGTAGAAGTGGCAAAAGGGTTTTCAGAATAATTCCTAAAGAGAATCTTAATCTTAAATTAAATGAACTTGCTTCAATAGTTGAGAATAGAGGCTTCAAAATTAAAGTTAAAGCTGAGCTTGGTATAACTTTTAAAAATGAATTCGGCGGTGTAACAAGCGTACTGAAAAGTGGTATAACGGTGGTTGAGGGAGCTGAAAGTGAGGAAGAAGCCTATAAATCCTTTTCAGAGTTAATAATCAATAGGCTCAAAGTTTCCGCTTCGAAGATCAAAATATAAAAGGATACAATGATGATACTCAAGCTAAGTAAAGATCAGATTAATCTATTAATTAAGGAAGCCAAAAGAAGATATCCTATAGAAATTTGCGGGGCTTTCTTTGGAATTATAAATAAGAAAAAAGAAGTTCATGTAAAAAAGATAATTTTACTTAAAAATTTACTCAACTCTAAAACCAAATTCCAGATAGATCCCATAGAATTCTTGAAGTTTCTGTTAGAAGCTAAGAAAGAAGGCCTGCAACACGTAGGCTTCTTTCATTCCCATCCTATAGGCACAAAACCATCTACAATAGATTTAAAATATATGAAGTTATGGCCTGAAACTATATGGCTTATAATCTCACCCCTAAATTGTAAGATATCAGCTTATCAGATAATTGATGGGTTTTTGAGTACTATTCACATTAAAATTGTTAAAGAGCGACGTATTCACTAAGGTTTCATGAATAAATATAAAGATAATAAGAAATAAAACTTTTAAAATGGAACAATTAAGGAATTAATGTTGGACGCATTATGGGAAGATTAATTGTAGTTAAAGTTGGCACAAGTAGCGTAACTAAAAATGACGGTAGCTTAGATTTCGATACAATGCGTGAACTTACCGATCAAATTTCGGAGGCTATTAAAAGAGGCTATCAGATAATACTTGTTTCTTCAGGAGCTATAGCTTCAGGAATTGCGGAGCTTGGGATAAAACCTAATCCAAATGATATAGTTTTTAAGCAGGCTTGCGCTGCTGTTGGTCAAGCCATTCTCATGGAATATTATCGTCAATTATTTAGGCGGCATGGCTTAAAGGTTGCGCAGGTTCTTTTAACAAAAGAGGATCTGGCAAATAGAATGTCTTATGTTCATACATGTAACGTCCTGGATAAATTGCTTAATTTGGATGTTGTTCCAATAATAAATGAGAATGACGTTACGTCCGTTGATGAAATAATGCCCATTATGAAGGGTTATAAAGTAAATTTTAGTGATAATGACATACTTTCTGTTTTAATAGCTAATGCTGTCCAAGCGGATTTAATCATTATATTATCTGATGTTGATGGACTCTATGATGGTAATCCATCAAAAAATAAAAAAGCGCGGGTGATTCCACTAGTTGAAAAGATAACGCCTGAACTCAAGAGAATTGCTGAAGGCAAGAGCGCTTTTGGTAGAGGAGGTATGAAAACTAAACTTGAAGCTGCAGAAATAGCCATGCAAAGTGGCATACCGCTCGTAATAGCTAATGGACGTAGAAAAAACGTTATAATAGATATTTTGGAAGGAAAACGTGTTGGAACCTATTTTAGGCCTCTAGGCAACAGAATGCCCAGTATAAAAAGCTGGATAGCTTATGGTGCAGGCTCTAAGGGACAAATTAAAGTTAATGAGGGAGCCAAACAATCAATTCTGAAAGGTGCAAGCCTATTAGCAGTTGGAATAGAATCAGTTTCTGGTCAATTTAAGATCGGCGACGTGGTCAGTATAGTTGGTCCCGATGACAAAGAATTCGCGCGTGGTATAGTTAATTATTCAAGTGAAGAAATAAATTTGATAAAAGGTTTAAAAACGTCGCAGATAAAAAAAGTTTTAGGTTACATAAGACGAAAAGAAATTATTGTCAGAAAACTTATGCATATAATTAATAAAGAGGCGGGTTAAATAGATGAGTGAAAAAATAAGTGAACTTATTTTGAACATATGTAAAAAAGCTAAGAAAGCATCCTATATTCTAGCTAGACTACCAACAGAAGTCAAAAATAAAGCCCTATATAACATGGCTGATGCCCTAGAAAAGAACGCTGAAGAAATACTTGAAGCCAATAAAAAAGATGTTGAGGCGTCAAGGGCTAAAGGCGTTAAAGAAGCCCTGCTCGACCGGCTTATCTTAACTAAATCTAGAATCTCAAAGATGGCGCAATGTCTGAGAGAAGTCGCTGAACTTCCAGATCCTGTAGGTGAAATAGTGAAAACATGGACTAGACCTAATGGTTTAATAATCGGGCAAATAAGAGTTCCATTAGGTGTTGTAGCAGTAATCTACGAATCCCGTCCAGATGTAACATCTGATGCAACTGGAATATGTCTAAAATCCGGTAATGCCGTCATTTTAAGGGGAGGATCAGACGCCATAAACTCCAATATTGTTATAGGGAAAATTTTAAGCGAAGCTGCTATAAGCTCAGGGATTCCAGAGGGTGCAATACAAGTTGTCCCAGTAACTGAAAGAAGCGCAGCCCTAGAATTAATGAAAATGAGAGAATATGTAGACGTCTTAATACCAAGAGGTGGAGCTGGTCTTATTAGAGCCGTTATAGAGAACGCTAAAGTTCCAGTTATTGAAACTGGAACTGGCAATTGTCACATATATGTCGAAAGCGACGCGGATTTAGATAAAGCCGTAAATATAATAATCAATGCTAAGTGTCAAAGACCGGGAACATGTAATGCTGCTGAGAAGCTTCTTGTTCATAGAGATATAGCCCAAAAATTTCTTCCAAGAATCATTAACGAACTACGCAATCATGGCGTTGAAATTAGGGGTTGTGAAGAAACCCGAAAGATTGTTCCAGATGTTAAACCAGCGACTGAGGAAGACTGGTATACTGAATATTTGGACCTAATAATAGGCATTAAAGTTGTAAGCGGATTGGATGAGGCTATAGCTCATATAAATAAATATGGAACAAAACATTCAGATGCGATACTAACCTCCGACTTCAATAAGGCTTTACGCTTCATTAAAGATGTTGATTCTGCAGCTGTTTACTGGAATGCCTCAACACGCTTCACAGATGGAAATCAATATGGACTTGGAGCAGAGATAGGAATAAGTACACAGAAACTACATGCACGCGGACCAATGAGCGTACAACACTTAACAAGTATCAAATATTTCGTTCTCGGTCGAGGACATGTAAGAGAATAAGTTCCTGACTGGATACGAAAGCATCAACATTTTTCATTTTTTCGGCTATTTACTAAAATCTAATTTGTTTTTCTACTCCTTAAATCAAATTCAAGTTGATTAAACAGGCTTTTCAGCAACCAAAAATTAATTTTCATTGAAAATTTATACATATAGCTAGTAGAGCTAGGATTGAATATGAGTAGTATTGAAAGAGAAATCTTAGTCGCCATTTTAAAGACCACTACAAAAAACAATCATGTTGAAGTAGAAGAGATCAGTAAGGAGGCCAGGGTTCCTAGCGAAGTAACTAGAAGATTTTTAATAAAATTCCATGAAGAAAATTTTCTAGAATTAAAAGATGAAGATAAAGTAGTTGTCGCTGGTTGGCAACGCTGAAAAATAGCTGAGAAAGCCATTATTTTAGGCGCGGATATTGAGAGAACATCAAGATTTCTAACATGGTCTGAATTTGAAAGTTTTTCTAAATCAATTTTTGAAGTAAACGGTTTTAAAGTTAAGAAGAATTTGCATTTCACATGGCTGAAGAAAAAGTGGGAAATAGACGTATTAGGCCTTAAAAATCCAATAATTATTTCGGTTGACTGTAAACACTGGCATAAAAGATGGAGTGGGGCTGCAAGCATAAGGGCTGCAATAGATCAAATCGAAAGGACAAGAGCATTAGCTAAAGCCTCTAAAGACATTATGGACAAAATAGGTATCAGGGGGTGGAAACATGCATATTTTATACCCATAGTATTATCGCTTTCTCCTTCTCAACATAAATTCTATAAAAGAACCCCTATAGTGCCAATATTTCAACTTAAAGACTTTCTAGAGAACGTTGTCTTTCATCTAAACGAGATAAACAGTTTTCATGTAACTTATACTTCTCTAGATAATTTTTGAATGATAATCATAGATGTTAATTAAGACCAAAATTCAATTCCTAGATAAAATAACTCTCATGATTATTTTTGGACATTTAAATGATCCCTTCTTCCAAAACATTCATGATAATCATGAAAACATCAGGTAACACGGTCATTATTATTCCCGATTCTAGTTTGAAAAATTAGATATTCTAGAAATTCTCAAAAGTAATTATGTGGAAAATTTTATAAGTTTTACGAGGATAAATTTTTCATCCAAAAAGAGGTTTAAAAAATGCCCCAATTGAATAAAGAATTAATTGAAATAATAAATGTGTCCATGCCTTTTCCAGCCGAGGTTATTGCAGCCTACTCGCGTCTAGGAATGGTTTTCACAAGCGGTGATCTTGCAAGAGAAGCCAGCATTCCTCGGTCAACTGCAAAATATTATGTGAGAAAAATGCTTAAGATGCATATGATCTCTAAAGTGCCCTATAAAAAGAAGTATCAAAAGTATGCTAACGCAAAGAATTTTTCAGACTGGCTTATGGATCTGATAAGATTGGCCATAAGACCGCTTGAGGAAAAGAAATAATTACTCAAAAAAGAATCTGAAAGGTGCTGATGGTTGTCGCTAAGAGAGTTGGCTGCGAAAAGTAAACGGAGAGGCACAGGCAGACATGGTAGAATTCTAACAATAAAAGAGATTAGACGTATAAGAAAACGCGGTTATCAAGCTGAGAGAGATCTTGTAAGAAAACTTCGTGAGGCAGGTTTTAAGTCCGTTAGGATCCCGGTGTCTGCTCCCAGTAAGGAGCCTTTGCCAGATGTTTTTGCGACGAAAGGAAACTATATAATAGCTTTTGAGGTTAAGGCTCCAAAGGCTAAAAAAGCTTACTTCCCAAGAGATCAGATTAAAAAGTTATTTGACTTCTTAGAGATGTTCGAAGCTTACTCTGTTAAACTTGCAGTAATAGGCGCAAAATTTCCTTATAAATGGGTTTTTAAGAAAATAGATAAGGTTGATGATTATTCGATTCACAGAGATGAAAAAAGTAATATAAATTTCGAAGCAATAAACTGCTAAAGAAATGTTGCTCGCAATCCTATAGACACTTTTTTAGTCCGAAAGTTAGATATATCATATTTCATGAAGCCCCTAGAATTTTTTCAGAAAAGACCTTCTTCTTTTCCGTTAATGGCCGGAACTTGATAAAGGAAAGACTAAAAATATGCACGAATCCAACGTTTCCTTTTTCATAAATTCTCTTATTTTTTAGAGAAAGACAGAAAAATAATCCATTTATAGAATCCTTCATAAAATTTATTAACCTCTAATTAATCTCCTATGATATGGTGAAAGGTACTAATTGTCGTTTGAAATACAGGACTTAGTAGATGTTTTAAGAGTATTCATCCTAATCGAGCTTGATAAAGATCCATTGTCGAAAAAAAATTTGAAGCGTAGAATAGATAATCTTTGTAAGGGTCGCTTCTTTATCGAAGCAAAAGATCTAGATGAGACGTTAAAGAGCATGAGTGATGAAGGTCTAATAATTGAGAGCGATGGATATGTCCAATTAACTGAGAAGGGGCTTCAAATAAGTGATGAATGGCGGAATCTTCTTCTAAAGGATGAGCCCATCTTAGAAGTTGTTGCCGGAATAGCCGATGGATCAGTGAGTGGTCTTGTGATAATTCTTTCATCTCTTATAGCTGGATTAACAACTAGTATAACACTTGTTGCAGCTCTCTTGAGTCTAGCTACGGTAGCTATAACAAACTTTTCAAGCTTCTTATTGGGTGGAATGACTGAAGACATAGCTGATGTAATCACTCTGCAGAATTTGATAACTTATAGCTTAAGCGATATACCTGATGCTAGAGAGAAAGAAAAATCACTCTTTCTAGCTAGAGAAATGCTTAATTTACTACGGAAAAAAAGAGGTAAAATGAGCATTTTATCTGCTTCAACATGTGGAATAACCACATTTATTTCAGGTATCACCCCTATAGCCACGTATCTCATGTTACCCTACCCCTTTAACATACTTGTTTCCATGTCTATAGTTGGAATAATAACGGGTATTTTCCTAGTACATTACCGTTCCACTAAGGCAAAAATACCTTGGAAAATAACACTCCTCCAAACAGTTGTTATTATGACGGTGGCTATTATAGCTTCATTAATTTTGAGCGCAAGCATATAAAATGGCTTGTCTAATAATGTAAAAATTTAAAATCATTTTTATCTCTATTTTCTATCTTAATGACAACAATCTAAATTTGCTTCCCTAGCATAGAGCATTTAATCTCTTGAAGGAAGTTGTTGCGTTGAAAGCTAAAAAGATTGGTTTAATCGTTAATCCTATAGCTGGTATGGGCGGTTCAGTTGGATTAAAAGGGACTGATGGAGAAAAAATATTGAGTAAGGCACTAAAGCTCGGAGCTAAACCAGTCGCGCCTTATAGAGCTGAAATCTTCCTCTCACATCTCAAATCCCTAAACGAGAAAATTGATCTTCTAGTTGGAGCTGGATTAATGGGCGAATATGAAGCAAAAAAAGCTGGATTTAAAAATATGCTGTCAATCGGACAAAGAAAAAAGAAGACAACAGCTGAAGACACTAAATTAATCGCCAGAGCTATAATGAAAAATAAAGTGGACTTAATTGTTTTTTGCGGTGGAGATGGTACGGCAAGAGATCTTATGGATATTATTGGAATGAACTTGCCAGTTTTAGGAATTCCTAGTGGTGTTAAAATGCATAGTGCGGTTTTCGCCATTAATCCCAAAGCTGCAGCAAATATAGTTATGCGTTTCATTGAGGAAGGATTGCCTCTAAAAGAAGCGGAAGTTATGGATGTTGATGAAGAATCATTTAGAAGTGGACGTTTATCCGCTAAGCTATATGGTTATATGTTAGTGCCATACGAACCAGAATTAATTCAGGGAATCAAGGAAGCTAGCATTTTAACTGATAGTGAATTACGTAATCAAGCGGCAATAGCAGTTTATTTTATTGACAGAATCATGGAGCCGGATACAATATATGTTCTTGGTCCAGGGACGACAACGCGTGCAATAACGGCATTGTTGAATGAGAAGAAGACTCTCTTAGGTGTTGATCTTCTTCTTAATGGTAAAATAATCAAGCATGATGTGAATGAGGAGGAAATATTGAGGAGCATTCATAATAGGAAGGCTAAGATAGTTGTTACGCCAATAGGAGGACAAGGCTTTATCTTCGGCAGAGGGAATCAACAGATAAGCCCAAAAGTTATCAAAGAGGTTGGTGTCGAGAATATATTGATTATAGCCACAAAACATAAACTTAAAGGTTTAAGAAAACTCAGAGTTGATACAGGAGATTTGGAGATCGATCAAAAACTGAAGGGTTACAGAAGGGTAATAGTTGATTATGGCGAAGAACAAGTAATTCTTGTAGAATAGTTTTCTTATAAGAACCAAAAATTAAACCATCTTTCAACAGAACTAAAAAGCATTTTTTCTTTTTTAAAATGGACATTTTTAATAACCCAAAATTAAACCTTCCTATTTTCTAACTAAAAAGAATTCCTTACATATTCTTCTAAAAAATCAACTACGAGTCTATTTTACTAGAGTCAACTTTTATTTTTTCATCAGACAAAATTTAAGTCCAAAAATATTTGAAAATTTTTCTTGATTGGTTTTGTTTAGGAGATGGTTGGTATCA
>CAYSKG010000001.1:77188-98753 GCA_964431725.1 uncultured Candidatus Bathyarchaeia archaeon
ACGCTTCTTAATAAATTTTCCACGTATATTTATAGAGAATCCGCATTTTGGGCATTTTTTATTTTCCGCAATATTGTAACGTATAATCCTGTACCCATATCGTTTTATAAGGGGTTCGTGACAGTTAGGACAATAAGTATGCTCATACTTGTGACCAGGAACATTACCCACATAAGGATATAAAACCCCCATTCTTCTAGCCATCTCATATGCATTTTCAAGAATCTTTATGCTTGTTGGCGGATTATCAAATTTGTATGCTGGATAATATCTTGTAAAATGGAGCGGCGTCTCTGGACCAGCTTCTCTAAGCGCCATCTCAATCACATATCTAATACATTCTTCATCATCATTTACGTCAGTAATAATTAAGTTTACTAATTCTATATGAAAGCCTAGTTTTTTCGCTTCTCTAATATTTCTCCAAATTTTTTCGATCTCGATTCCACCGCATAATTTTTCGTAAACTTCAGAATCACCCTTAACATCTATTTTTAAACCATCCATTCCAGCTCTATGTAGAGCTTTCAGAGCCTCAAGAGTCATATAGCCATTAGATACGTAACATGCATACAAGCCTAATCTGCTTCCAATTCTAAAAAGATCAATATTCCAATCCGTTAATAATGTTGGTTCTTGAAAGCTGGAACATAATCCGTCGTCACCGCCTTGAAGGGCTAGTTTAACTATTGTTTCAGGAGGATAATAGTTAATGTGGCCAATATTAGGTGTGTTCTTTGATAGACTCCAATTCTGACACCATGGACAATCAAAATTGCAAGACCACGTTGAAAAAGTGAGCGCTGTTGAACCAGGCCAGTAATGAAAGAAGGGCTTAATCTCTATTGGTCTACTCTCTATAGCGCTGAGGTTGCCGTACACTAATGTATAGAGCTTACCGTCCATGTTTACTCGAGTTTTACAGAAGCCAGAGCCCCCGGGCGATATAATGCACCTACGCTCACATAAAGTACATTTAACCTTATCTCTTGCAATTTTCTCATAAAAAATAGACTCGCGGATATTTGGTGAGTTAGTTAATTTTTTCACGTGAAGACTCCCAAAAAATAAATTCTAATAGAACAAGCATAATAATTTTTCATTGCGATTATATTTTCGTAGAGACGGAGATGTTGAAGCGAATGAGAATTATGAATAAAGAGAAGATCCTAAGTAATGCTTTATCAGACATTAATCGAAAAGCAAGAAGCATCGCGTTAGATGCTATTGAAAAAGCAATTGAATCAGTTAATCCAAAAAATTTAATCCGCTCAAAAGTTTTGCTAGCCGGCGAAAAGTTAACGGTTAACAATAAAACATTCGATTTAAAATCGTTTAAAAGAATATTTGTGGTTGGCGGTGGCAAAGCAAGCGGATACATGGCGGAGGCAATAGAAGAAATTTTCAATAGGCGAATAGATGATGGAATAGTAATTGTTCCATATAAAACTGCCAGAAAATTTAAAACTAAAATTATAAGACTTCATGAAGCAAGTCATCCAATACCTGATCAAAGTAGCGTTGATGGAGCTAGAAAAATTATGGAATTAGTTGCAGAAGCCAAAGAATCCGATCTAATAATATGCCTGATCTCAGGAGGCGGGTCAAGTTTAATGACTTATCCACGAGACGAAATATCTTTAGAAGACAAAAAAAGACTCACAGAAATCCTATTAAAATCAGGAGCGACAATTAATGAAATAAATGCAGTTAGAAAACATCTATCAAAATTTAAGGGCGGGCAATTAGCGAGAAGCGCTTACCCGGCAACTCTTGTTAGTTTATTGCTTTCAGATGTCGTAGGTGATCCTCTAGATGTCATAGCATCTGGACCAACAGTCCCAGATTCAACAACATTTGAAGATGCAATAAATGTTCTAAAGAAATATAATGTGTGGGATAAAACTCCAAGCTCTATTAGAAACCTTCTTTTGAAGGGAAAAAACAAATTAATTCCGGAAACTCCGAAAAAAGATGATCCCTGCTTTAACAAGGTTCATAATTTCGTGATAGGAAATAATAGGATCGCATGTCTTTCGGTAGTAGATGAACTGAAAAAAAGAGGATTAAATGTTCTATTACTCACATCGCTTATGGAAGGTGAGGCTCGGAATATAGGTCTGTTCATAAGCTCCATAGCGAAAGAAATCGTGGAATCCAACAATCCGATTTCACGTCCAGCAAGCATCATTATAGGAGGGGAAAGCACAGTTACCGTAATTGGTAAAGGCATTGGAGGTAGAAATCAAGAGATAGCTCTGGCTTCGGCATTAGGTATATCCGGATTGAAAGGTGTGGTAGTTGCTTCGGTGAGTACAGATGGTGTTGATGGGCCGACAGATGCTGCCGGAGCAATTGTTGATGGAGATACTATCTATCGTTCAAACATGAAGGGGCTTAATGCTGAAGAATATCTCCGTAATAACGATTCTTATTCTTTCTTTACGAAAATTGGGGATCTTATCTTTACTGGACCGACAGGAACAAATGTAAATGATATGACGGTTCTAATAGTGTTATAATTTATTCTTTAAGTATAAGACTTATCTTCTCCTCTGCAACTTCCTCTACTTGCCAATTAATTGCGTAGCCCCCTAAATATGATCCGCCAAGCGAGATAATAATCGGTATCACAATTATTTTCATCAAATCTAATGGAGATGCCAAAAATATTGAAATCAGGTAACCTGAAAAATACTGCAGAAGGAGCACAAATAAGAAACCGATGATACATGGAAACATCAAGATTAATTTAAGTTTTTCCTTTATCTTATATCCAGCATATAATCCTCCGAAAAATCCGCTTGGCAAATAAATAGATCCTAACCTAATTATATAGTATGCATTTTGCGCTTCTTCATACGCAAATACTCCATAAATGGCCATTGTTCTAAATATCCAGTCTGTAATTGACTGCGTTAACATCTCGAGAAAAAGTATACTAACAAAATATGTCAGTCCTCCTATCAATATATGAATTATTTTCCAGTAATCTATCCTACTCCGATCCATATTAATCACTTACTTTAAAAATTTTCATTGAGTCTAATATAATCTCAAATTTATCTTGGTTTCTCTCCCATGATTGTTCCTCACCATAAAATATTATTTCAAATAATCTCTGATCTATCATCATAGAGATGAAAAGCCCTGTTGTGTTGTAATAGACATTGTTTCTTTCATAAGCTTTCTTGATATTTATAAGTAAGTAATGTGTCTCATATCCGCGCTCTCTCGACCAGTTTCCGATAAAATATACTGACTCTGGTTTCTCTTTAACAAAATATAAAGTGGCATTTTCACTATGAGTTAACGACCAATTATACAACAATTGTGCTTCAAAATTGGGTATTGCTGATATATCTGTAAGATTATTTTCCTTCATAAAATCTCGGGTTGCTTCTTTACTATAGAATCTCAAATGCATCATTGTTTCAAAATCCTCGCTGAATAAATTAATTATGTAAATTGTATTGTTTTCTTCTCCGCTACTTCCTCTGCTCATGTACCATCCTCTTGGAAAAATCAATTCGCATACATCTGTTTTTATATGTAACCAGTTCCCATCTTCCACTAAATTATTTACTAGAGTTGAATATATTACTGAAGAACCAACAGATATAAAGATTAAAACCGACAATACAAAGATTGCTAGCGGTAGACGCATACCAAAAAGTTTAGCTATCATTGTTTCATTCAACACCTCTCTCAATGTTTATGGTTTGATGATCTAGCCTGATAATATTCAATTTAAAGTGATTAACATATTAAAGAGTTTTGGGTGAAATGTTAGTTTTTATGTTGCTTAAGTTTAATAAAGACAAATGTTGATGCTTTTGTATCCATCGGTATAGTGGTTTATTGTTAAAATTTGTTTAAATGTTTTGCGCATGTCTTACATAATCCATGATGAAAATGGCAACTATTACAAATCTTTCGGCGACATCTTCTGCACATATTAGTTGCATCTTTCTTTTTGCAATTTTTAGAATAACATCATTTACTTATACTTCTCTTTAATTTGATTGCTATCTCAGCAACTTTTTCCGCTAATTTAATAGGGTTCTCCCCAAAGAGAACTATCATAGGTTCTTTTCCTACGCATCCCTTGTGATAAATTACATCTGGAACTCTGTTTATCCTATCAATTGCTTGTTTGACTCCCCAAGGTATAGTCTTTCCTTCAACACTTTTGATTTCTTCTGGTTCTACACTTCTATCATAAAATGATATTTTAAAATCCATTTCTTTCAGTAAATCAAGAATCTCCTTCGAAAACCTTATGTTAATAGCAGCTTTCTTCTTTTCATCATACTTTAATACTTCAAGTAAGTATCTAGCAAGATGACTCGAAGCTCCAAATTTTGGGCATGAAGAAGATTTGACTTCATCAAAGACTCTGACTAATCTACCGGGAATAGCAGCTATATCATTAGTATTTTCGGCATAAGGTAATGCCATAGCAATGTTCATTCCAACTTCAGGAATTAGCTCAGCGATGAAAGGTGAAGATTCAACAATCTTTTGAGCTTTCTCCACACTCTTAAGAACATTATATCTAGAGGCTTCTCGATATAAGATAGCCATGGGATTAACAGGTCCAGTGCCCTTACCAATGTTTAAACCGAACTTTATTGCCTGTGTAATGAAATCTTTTGCATGTTTAACGGCCAAGGACACGTTTTCTCCTCTAGCTAAGAAAGCTGTTATAGCTGCTGAAAGGCTACAACCTGTTCCATGCGTCGTTTTTACCTTTAGTCTACGGGATCTAAAAATTTCATATTCATTATTGTAGTAGAGTACATCAACGGATTGTCCTTCAATATTTAAGTGTCCGCCTTTAACTAAAACCGCTTTAGGACCCATTGAGTATATTTCTTTGGCAGCTTTCTTCATATCTTCAATATTCATAATTTTTTTCCCAGTTAATCTTTCAGCTTCAAATCTATTTGGAGTTACAACAGTTGCTAGAGGAAATAAATACTTTTTTAGTGCTTCTTCAGCTTCATGCTTAATTAATGGAGCCCCTGACTTAGCGGTCATTACTGGATCAATAACCAATGGAAATTTATACTGTGAGATTTCATTGGCAACTTTTTTTATGATCTCTTCAGTGTAAAGCATGCCTGTTTTTCCAGCGTTTATCCCTAAATCTTTAGCTACTTGCTTAATCTGTTCTCCAATGATTTCAGGTTCAAGACATTCAATGGCTGTTATGGAGTAGGTGTTTTGGGCTGTTATACATGTTATTGCCGTAGTGCCATAGACGCCTAAAGCTGAAAAAGTCTTTAAATCTGCTTGAATCCCAGCTCCTCCGCTTGAATCGCTTCCAGCTATGGTGATAGCTACTGGAATTTTACCTTCATTTTTCATAATTTCAAACATTATGCTTAAACCTCAAACATAAAAAATTTAAATTTATGAGATATGTTTTTTCTTTATCGCAAGGAAGTTATACTCTAATCTTATTTTTCTATAGGCGTCGGATCTTTAAAGCTTTTTTCAATATCTTTATAGCGCAATACTCTGAACACATGGAGCATGCTTCTGGAATTTTAAGTTTTGTTCTTCCACGTATTTTCATGGCTTTCTCTGGATCAATCGCATTTTCTATTTGTTGTTTCCAATTTAGGTTTGCTCTAGCCTCAGCCATTTTCAGGTCTTTAGCTGCGGCTTTAGATCCTAATCGCACTATGTCAGCTGCATGCGCCGCTATTTTAGTAGCTATAACCCCTTCTTTAACCTCCTCTATTAAAGGTAATCCGAGATGCTCAGCTGGTGTTAAGTAGCATAGAAAATCTGCGCCAGCTAATGCAGCCAATGCTCCTCCAATAGCACCCACGATGTGATCATATCCAGGGGCTATTTCAGTTACTATTGGTCCAAGAACGTAAAAGGGTGCTTCCTTACAAATTGATTTTGCGAGTTTCACATTCATCTCAATGTGATTTAATGGTAGATGCCCCGGTCCTTCAACCATTGCTTGCACACCAGCATTTCTAGCTTTCTCTACAAGTCTTCCTATTGTTAGTAACTCCTGCATTTGAAAGTAGTCTGTTGAGTCAAATATACACCCAGGTCTGAGCCCATCGCCTAAACTTAGAGCAAAATCATACTTTGCAGCTATTTCGAGCAGATAGTCATAGTTCTTGTAAAGCGGATTTTCCTCTTCATTATGGAGCATCCATACGGTTAGAAATGTCCCGCCTCTACTAACTATGCCCATCAAACGCGGTTGCTTTGCGATTTTTTCAACGGTTTCCTTTGTTACTCCACAATGTATGGTCATGAAGTCAACGCCGTCTTTTGCATGCTTTTCTATTATGTTAAACATATCGTCTTCTGTCATGTGAACAATTGATCCTTTCTTCTTAGCGGCTTCTATAGCGGTCTGATAGATAGGAACAGTCCCTACTGGAACATTTACTGTTTTCAAAATGGACCTTCGGATTTCATCTAAATTTCCACCAGTACTTAAGTCCATTATTGTGTCGGCACCATATTTGATCGCTACTTTAGCTTTTTTGATCTCCATGTTTAAGTCGCACATGTCTGGGCTTGTGCCGATGTTAGCATTAACTTTTATCCTTAAGCCTTTTCCTATGCCTATTGGATGAACATTTTCACGTCTAATATTTCTAGGTATGATAACTGTTCCTTCAGCAATTCGCATACGTATAATTTGAGGCGACGTAGCCTCGTCTTTTGCAACTATACGCATCTCTTCAGTTTCGCGTCCTTCTTTTGCTGCTTTCATCTGAGTAGACACTTACCGTACACCTCTTATTAAGATTCCAATAATTTGATCTTTAAGAGATTATTCCTTAAGCAACATATTTATCTTTCTGAGAGCAACTTTTGTAAAATAATAATTAATGCAATTAATTCAATCGTAAAATTCTTATTTAAGTCTAACTTATAATCGTAAAATTCATGTGAGTTGAAGAAAAATTGCTAGTAAAGATTCTTAAAAAGGAAGATGCAAACTTCCTTACGTTAGAAAGAAGAATGTATACTAAACGTTTTACGTTAACTCTTGATAGAAATAAATGCGTGGGTTGCGAGCTCTGTGCGGCAGCATGTCCGAAAGAAGCGATAAAAATAGTTAAACCATCAGAATTTCAAGATCTTGAAGAACCTCCAAAAAAGATAACAGTAACAGTTTTGGAGGATAAATGTAATTTCTGTGGCATATGTAGTGAAATATGCATCTTTGGAGCGTTCAAGCAGAGTGTAAATGGCGAAGATTTTATCCCAGTTTTAGAAAGTGAAAGCTTTCCAAGGATAATTCATGAAATTGAAATTGATGAAAGTAAATGTCCAGTAGATTGCAGAATATGCGAAGAAGCATGCCCGTTAAACTTAATCAAAATTAATGTTCATGAGGGGAAAATTAGAGTTAATGTGGACAGGGATTATTGTCCAGGTTGTCGAATATGTGAAGTAAAATGTCCCTACGATGCAATTCACGCAAGGAAGATAATCTCGGGATTAATAAGGATAAACAGTGATATGTGTCCAGAAGGTTGCCACGAATGTGTTGATGCTTGTCCAATACCGAATGTTTTATATGTTTCCGAGGAAGGAAAAGTTAGCGCTAATAATCTATTCTGCGTTTACTGTGGTGCATGTAGAAATGTCTGTCCAGTTGAAGGAGCTATAGAACTCAAGAGAACAGCTATTTATCATTCTCCTGTTAAGTCTGGCGCTTGGAATAAAGCTTTAGAAAAATTGACTTCAACCGAAGATATGATTAAAGAACTCAGAAGTAAATCGATCTCTAGGGTTCGCGACTCTGTTAAGAGACTTTATAGAGGAGGATAGTATTCAGAATGAGTGTTAAATCTAAGCCTGAAGAAATTAGGATTGGAGTATTCATCTGCCACTGTGGCTTAAATATAGCTGGAGTGGTGGATGTTAAGGAAGTAACTGAGTACGCACGTACATTGCCAGATGTCGTTTTTGCCATCGACAATAGATATACGTGTTCAGATCCAGGACAAGAGGAAATTAAAAAAGCCATTAAAGAATACAATCTTAATCGTGTTGTTGTTGCAGCATGCTCCCCGAGGATGCATGAGTTTACCTTCCGGAGATGTGTCGCTGAAGCTGGTTTAAATCCGTATCTATTTGAAATGGCTAACATCCGGGAGCACTGTTCTTGGTGTCATCCAAGCACGCCTAAAGAGGCTACTGAAAAGGCCAAGGAAATAGTTAAGATGGCTGTTGCGAAAGCTAGGCTTCTCAGACCCTTAGAATCAATAGAAGTTCCGGTTACCCCTAGCGCGCTAGTAATAGGCGGGGGCATAGCAGGTATAAACGCAGCTTTAGATCTAGCGGAAATGGGTTTCAAAGTCTATCTGCTTGAAAAGAAAGAAAGCATAGGTGGACACATGGCTCAGCTAGATAAAACTTTTCCAACCTTGGACTGCTCAATCTGTATTGAAGGTCCGAAAATGGTTGATGTTGCCCGCCATCCAAATATTGAGATAATATCCTTTGCTGACCTGCTTAAGGTTGAAGGTTATATTGGTAATTTTAAGGTTAGAATTAGAAAAAATCCGCGTTATGTAATTGAGGAAAAGTGTACTGGGTGTGGTGAATGCCAAGCTGTATGCCCCATAGAATATCCTAATGAGTGGGACATGAATCTCGGTGTTAGAAAGGCTATCTCTGTTCCATTTCCTCAGGCTGTTCCGCTTGTTTATAGAATAAATCGCGACTACTGTATTGAATGCTATAAGTGTGTTGATGCTTGCGGTCCCCGCCAGGCAATTGACTTTGATCAGAAACCGGAGGAGATTGAGCTTAAAGTTGGTGCAATAATTGTTGCAACCGGATATGACATTTATCTGCCCGAAGAAGGTAATCTCTATGGCTATGGAAAATACAGCAATGTTATAACCAGCCTAGAATTTGAAAGACTTATTTTAGCAGCGGGACCTACTGGTGGACATGTTGTCCGAGCATCAGATGGCAAAAGACCAAATGTTATTGCATTTATTCAATGCGTAGGCTCAAGGGATGTTAACAAGTATCCCTACTGCTCAAACTTCTGTTGCATGTACACGCTTAAGCATGCTATTCAGCTTAAGGAACATTATGGAGATGAAGTTGAAGTATACATATTCTATATGGACGTACGTAGCAACTTTAAGGGTTATGAAGAATTCTATCAAAGAGCTAGAGAAATGGGCGTAAACTTCATTAGAGGTAGAGTTTCAAAGGTTACTGAGGATCCTAAAACTAAGAACCTCATAATACATGCTGAAGACACGTTGCTTGGAGAACCAATAGAGCTCGAAGCTGAAATGGTTGTTTTGGCAACAGCAGCCATACCAAGTAAGGGTACTGAGGAAATTGCGAGAACCCTAAACATAACTAGAGGGGCAGACGGCTTCTTTATGGAGAGTCACCCAAAGCTTAAACCTCTAGACACGCCGGTTGATGGAGTATTTTTAGCAGGTTCATGTCAAGGACCGAAGGATATTCCATATAGTGTTTCCCAGGGATGTGGAGCAGCTGCCAGAGCTGCAACTATATTGTCAAAACCATCAGTTAAGATTGAACCTATAATCTCCGTTGTTGATCCGGAGAAGTGTAGAAATACTAGAGTTAAGTGCGGTATATGCGCATCTAAATGTCCATATGGAGCTATAAAGGTTGAGCCGGGTAAGCCAGCGCAAGTTATATCTGCAATGTGTCATGGATGTGGAACATGCGTAGCTGAATGTCCAGCCGATGCAATAACGCAGATGCACTTTACTGATGCTCAGATAATGGCTCAAATAAGAGCAGCTCTAGAAAATAACCCTGAAGATAAAATATTGGGGATTTGCTGTAATTGGTGTGCTTATGCTGGTGCCGATTTAGCTGGAACAAGCCGATTTGAGTATCCGCCAAACTTAAGAATTGTTAGAGTCATGTGTTCCGGTCGGGTTGATAGGGATTTTGTGCTGGAAGCATTCAGGAGAGGCGCTGGCATGGTTCTTATAGGTGCGTGTCATCCTTACGACTGTCACTATATTGATGGCAACCTTAAGATGAAGGCAAGAATGGATGCATTAGCCAAAGTCCTAGAGAAAATAGGCTTAACTCCAGACAGATTTAGAGTTGAATACGTATCGGCTGCTGAGGGCGTTAAGTTTGCGCGGATAATTAGAGAGATGGCTGAAAAGCTTAAGGAATTAGGAAGAGAAAGAATAAAGGCTGAGAACGAGAAAATGCGCCCGTACTTAGAGCGTATGTTAAGCAGAAAAAAGAAGTAACTAAAGGGCTTTTTGTTGATGCTTTTGTATCCACTAAAATTTTCTTCTCTTCAAATTTATGGGTGAAAAATACGTCTTTCGATGCTGGAGTTTGATTGGCGATCCAATTCTTCGCCAACTTCTTGGACATTTTTAATATCCAAGATGAAAAGAAAAAGTCTTTTTAAGTTAAAGTTTTCATAGCCGCCAATCGCTAAATTTAGGAGGCTTCTTGAAGAATGATCTTTCTAAAAAATAGGTTAATTTTATATCCAACTCTAGATTTAATGGCTAGGCGCTTGACTTTTTCTCCTGTAACATAATTATTCTTTGAAGATCTCCTCATATTGTGGCACGACGTCAGCCATAAAGTTTCTCATTCCTTCTAAAGTCTTATAATGTTTTATCATACCTTTTAAAACGTTAAACGGTAGAGTTGCTATATGAGTCCCTACTTCTGCAACTTCTCTAACCTGTCTAGCGTTTCTAATGCTTGACGCAATCACCTGCGTTTTGTATCCGTAATTTCTGAAAATTTTGACAATTTTCGCGACTAGATCTACTCCGCTAATTATCCCATTATCTTGACTTTTATTGAGGATCTCTTCTATATGTAGACTTCTATATGCTTCACTAGCTGAATTAAATTTCATTAGGGCTTCATTAAGCTTTAACTCTCTAATTCTACATAATAGCTCGTAATCAAAGTAGTCTCCTTTCTTAAAGTCAACGCCGATCTTCATACCCATCTTTGTTCGGATGTAATCGTCAATCCTACCAGCAAAGGGGCTCACATATGCGGCTCCAGCTTTAGCTGCCAAGATTGCTTGTTCCGGAGTCATGACTAATGTACAATTTACCGGTATTCCCTCTCTACTTATCTGTCTTATAGCTTTTAAGCCATCGAAGTCTAAATTATCATTTCCTAAACTTGGATTTACTGGTATCTTAATCACAACTTCACCGTATGGACTGAACTTCTCATATAGAAGTTTAGCTTGTTTAATCATCTCCTTAGATCTTACCGCGATGACTTCTAAACTAACTGGTCCAGGAACAACCTTTAGAATCTCTTTGATATATTCTTCCATAGTAATGTTACCTCCTCTTTTATCAACCGCTTTCTTGATTAACGATGGATTTGTTGTCGCCCCATCAATTATACCCCATTCACAAGCTTGTTTGATCTCATCTATATCAGCTGAATCAATAAAGATCTTCAAGCCAACATCACTCCTTAAATTTTAACCCTCTTCTTCAGTAACTCTTAATAACAATATTAAGCTAGGTGATTTTTTTAACTTTAGTGGTTAAGACCTATTTGTTTTTTAATTTCAATAATTTCTTCAAAAGTTGGCTTCCGCGGATAATTATAAATTGGACCCCTAGGTTCCTCATTATAGTATGGTCTGTTGCAACCTGGACACCCTGAAGTTAGAAAAGGTTCACCGGACGAAACTATCCTATCGAGTTCATCATTTGAAATTCCAAAGTTAATTATACGCCCATTTTTAAATTTCATATCTTCATACCTTTTTATTCCACGCGTTATCAAATAGTGAGCTATCTGAATTCTACGGTAGTAATCTATGGGCGGTCTGGGGTGATTAGCCATTCTGGTTCCAGGTATGGGTGTAAAAGCGAAAATAGCTGGAAAAACTCCCAAGTCAATGCATTTCTGTATCATAGAAACGAAGTCCTCCTCGCTTTCACCTAAACCAGCTATAAGATGCGTCGTGACGTTTCCTCTTCCAAAAATTTTGACAGCATTCTTTAATGCATCAAAATGATTGTTCCATCTATATGGGCCGCCAGATTTTTCCCCCTTTATCCTAGAGAAGATTTCTTCTGTGACAGCGTCTATAGCTATACTGACCCTATTGACGCCAGCTTTAGCTAGTTTAATCATATCTTCACACTTGAGTGGCTGACATGAGACGGATATTGGAACTTTAGATACAGAACGGATTTCAGTAACTATGCCAATTATGTCATTTTGTACGTTAGGGTAATTTAATGCCTGAATACATACACGTTTTATCCTTTCATCTTTAAATGCATTCTTAATGCCTTCAACAACGCTCTTTAGACTAAAAACTGGCCATATAACTCTTGAAAGCATATCTGCTCTCGCTCTGCTAGTTCTTGCTTGAGGACAGAAGGCGCAGTTAGCTGAACATTTCCCCTTAATATAAGTGAGCAGATATATCGTTGTGGGTCTAGCTTTAAGCATACCTTTGATCAATCCTAAAACTATAGCCGAACCTATAGATACTCTAATTTTTTCAGGTTTACTCATATATTCATCTACCGTCCTTCACTATTTTTCTCTTAAATATCTTTAAATCTCCATAAAAGTTATTTTTTGAATTTTCTAATTTTTACCTGATTGGAGAAGGAAAGAAGATGCATGTTGTTTTCTCCAAAAAATGTTTGGAATACTGGAAGCCTGGTCATCCAGAATCACCTGACAGAATCTATCGGACATATAAGCTACTTAGGGAAATGAACTTTTCTTTTGTTGAAGCTGAACCCTGTAATGAGGAAGATTTACTTTTAATCCACAGCAGAAAATTTGTTGAGAAAATTAAAAATGAACTTTTTTATGACCCAGATACGCCTAATCTTCCAGGCATATACGAGTATGCCAAATTATCAGCTGGTTCAGCAATAAAAAGTATGGAGCTTGCCCTAAAAGGCGAGAAGGCTTTCTCATTAATGAGACCTCCTGGGCATCATGCTGGTGTTAATGGAAAAGCGCTTGGCGCGCCTACCCTTGGATTCTGTTACTTCAATAATATTGCTATTGCATGCATGAAGGCTCTTAAAAAAATCAGTAAAATAGCGATAATTGATATAGACTGCCACCATGGTAACGGGACTCAGGAAATATTTTTTGGAGATCCCAGAGTACTATTTGTTTCCCTCCACAGATTTGGAGGAGTTTATCCTGGAACCGGAGAACTCTCCGTAAAAAACTGCTTAAATTATCCATTTACGTATGCAATTGGCGATTCAGAGTACATAAAAATTTTGAATATTGCTTTAAAGGAGATTGAAAAATTTGATCCGGATCTTGTAGCCGTTTCAGCTGGCTTTGACACTTATAAGTATGATCCAGTTTGTAGCTTAGGTTTAAGCATTAAAGCCTATACTAAAATAGGGAGCATGATTGCTGATTTGAACAGAAAAACCTTCGTTGTTCTCGAGGGGGGCTATGGAGAAGATTTTCCTAAGTGTATTCTTAATTTTTTGAATGGATTGAGCAAATAAAATCTCTATCCAACAAAAACCTAATAAATATATGAAAGACATTTTTATTCTCTCTTATAAACCTGAAAGGAGGCAATCTTTATGATTAATGATCTTGAAGCGATTAAAGATTATATGCTTCATGAAAATATGAGCGTAAGCGAGCTTATAACTCAAATGAAGGATGCGTGGGGTTTCACAGCTGGAAAGATCGCTATAGGAGTAGATATTCTAAGAAGAATGATTGCTGATCATAAATGTATAAAGTTTCTATCTTTCCCCGCGTGTATAGTAGCAACAGGAACCAGAGGCGTTTTGAAAGAGATTGTTAAGCGTCGACTTATAGATGTAATTGTAACAACTTGTGGAACATTAGATCATGATTTAGCAAGGTGCTGGAAGAATTATTATCGTGGATCTTTTGAAATGGATGATATAAAACTTCATAAGATGAACATAAATCGGTTAGGGAACATATTAATTCCAAATGATAGCTATGGGCTTATT
Organism: uncultured Candidatus Bathyarchaeia archaeon; assembly: GCA_964431725.1. Classification (GTDB taxonomy): domain Archaea; phylum Thermoproteota; class Bathyarchaeia; order Bathyarchaeales; family DTEX01; genus DTEX01. Next base: position 91,195 of record CAYSKG010000001.1, read on the forward strand.
ATTGAAAAAAAGATGCAGAATCTCCTCTCAACTCTCTGGAAGGAAGGTGTAAGAGAAATCTCAAGTAGAGAGCTAATTTGGGAGATAGGTCTAAGGATTTGCAACGAGGATTCAATCTTATATTGGGCTGCAAAAAATAACATTCCAATTTATGTACCAGGTATAATGGATGGGGCTGTTGGATATCAAATATGGCTTTTCTCCCAAGATCATAAGCTGAAAATAGATGTACTTAAGGACGAACAGGAACTCAGCGACCTAATATTTGATGCTAAACGTACTGGGGCGTTAGTTGTTGGCGGAGGTATTTCAAAGCACCACGTTATATGGTGGAATCAATTTAAAGGCGGTTTAGACTACGCTATTTATATAACAACTGCAGTAGAATGGGATGGAAGTTTATCCGGCGCAAGAGTTCGCGAAGCAATCTCATGGGGTAAAGTTAAGGAGACCGCAAAGCACATAACAATTGAGGGTGATGCAACAGTAATATTGCCTCTTATGATAGCTGCGGTACTTTCTAAAGAAAATAGAAACCCTCAATTTTAGATCATCTTTCTCTAAATATTTTTAAAGATTTCTCATTTCTTTCTAAGATTTATTTAAATTGTATAAACATTCTGGTATGCCTTATAATATCTATTATTGTAGATTTTAATATACTACTATTATACCCGGCGTCTTTATTAAGATAAGTAAATCTGTTAATTATTGGATGAAACCGAAATATTTTAGTTCTTAGGAGGAGAAGGAATAATGCTTAAATGATTTCACATTGTAGTTGGAGATGAAAAGGTTGAAGATTGCTGATGAGATCTTTCAGCTGTCGAAGCGAATACGAGAAAATATTTGTAAAGCTCGTGAGATAAGCTGGATGGAATTCGGTAAAAAAATTCACTTTTTTATTCCAAGTTTCACCTATTATAACAACAAATATTTTAAATCTTCACCGATGAGTTTTCCTTCCATATCTGTTACTGGATCAGCCTGTTCTCTAAATTGTAGTCATTGCGGCGGTAAGCTTCTTAGAACGATGATACCAGCTCAGAGCCCGGAGAAACTGGTGGAAGTCTGCTCTAAAATAAGAAGGCGGGGCGCCGTTGGTTGTTTGATAAGTGGTGGATGTTTACCGAATGGTTCAGTTCCAATATTAAAATTTGCGGAATCTATAGCTGAAGTTAAGAGAAAACTTGGTTTAACCATAGTAGTTCATACGGGATTAATTGATTTTGAAACAGCTAAAATACTTAAGGAAGCTGGTGTTGATGCTGTGTCAATTGACATAATAGGTTCAGAGGAGACGATTAAGGAAATATATCATCTTAATGCTTCAGTGAAAAGATATGCTGAATCCCTCGAAGCACTTAAGAGAGCTGGAATACCCTTCACACCTCATGTATTAGTTGGATTACATTATGGTGAGCTAAGAGGAGAATTTGAGGCATTAAAAATAATTTCAAAATACGATCCATCGGCTTTAATACTGATAGTCTTCTTTCCAATTAAAGGTACAAAGATGGAGTTTATTAAACCTCCACCACCCGAAGCAGTAATAAATGTTTTAACTGAAGCACGCTTCATGATGCCAAAGGTGCCTATTGCTCTCGGATGCGCTAGACCGAAAGGTAAGCATCGAATTATAACTGATGTATTGGCTGTTGAGGCAGGAGTTAACGCTATAGCTTTCCCTAGCGTTGAGGCTATAGAGAAAGCCAAAAAAATGGGCTTAAAAATAAGTTTCTTCCAAGTTTGTTGTTCGGAAATCTATAAGTTTGCTCGCTTTTAATGTGAATTATGAAAAATTTAATGAAAAGATTTAGTTTTACTTCTTTTTGGCTCTAACATTAAGTTCTTCTCGTTTATTTTTTCCTTTATATTCTTGTGCAACTATCATTGTTGATGTTAAGATAACGCTGGGAATACCTCTAACCTCATCTAGAAATTCATTTAATTTGGGTAGTTCCGGCACAACAACCCTAGCTACAATGTCATATTCGCCGTAAATTATGCTTGCATCTAAAACATTATCTAAATCAGCGATTTTTTTGCAAACATCCTTCTCGGTTCCCGAGTTCACTTTAAAGAGTACGTAGGCTTTAATCAATCCATCTTACACCTCAACTTTTTGATCCAAGTATATTGAGTACTGAGGTTGTTTAATTGCTTTTCTATATTCTGCCGTTAATCTCATTTAAACCTTATATAATCTTTGATTAGAAAGCTCCTTGTTAATCTTGTATCCTCTGATGATGAACCAATCATAACCTTGATTTCCCCTGGCTCCACAATACGTTTCATTTCATGATTAAGAAATGATAGCTGCTCCAGCGTTAATGTAAGCTTAATAGTTTTTTCCTCTTTAGGCTCTAAAATCACTCGCTTAAAGCCCTTAAGCTCCTTAACTGGTCTAGCTACGCTTGCAATTACGTCTCTTACATACAATTGTACAACTTCATCACCCTTTCGGTCACCTATATTCTTCAACTGCTATTCTTTGGATTCTATTTGTTTCTTCGGCGTCGAAGACATTTAGTATGGATCCTATTTTTCCCTCTCTAATCATCTGCTCATACTCTTTAGTTATGCCAGCGTATTGGCACATTTGCCCAATCTTCTCTTCAAGCATCATTCTACCTAATAGATCTTTGACTCTTTTCTCTATTGGTTGATTTGAATCTAGATAAATGATTTCTTCATTTTTAGATGACTTCAAAATTTATTCCTCCTAGAATCAATCCTAGAAAAAGGCACTAAGAAAAATATATGAGTTTTGAGTTTTTGATAGAAACGAAACATCTTTAAAGCTTCTCTGGTAATAAAAAGAATGGGTGAGCTGTTGCCTAAGGTTTTGATAGTAGCTGGAGATGGGGTGGAGGCTCAGGAGATTTTCTATCCTTTTTGGAGGCTGAAAGAGGCTGGAGTAGAAGTTACTGTGTCGGCTCCCTCGAAGAAAACTATTTTTACAGTTGTCCATGATTTTGAGCCCAAATGGGAAACCTATAGTGAAAAACCCGCCTACAGATTCAATTGGGTCGACGTAAGTTTTAAGGAAGTAAATCCTGAGGATTTTGATGGTTTAATAATACCGGGTGGGAGAGCACCTGAATATATTAGAATGCATGGTGAGCTGGAGCCTATTGTAAAACACTTTTTTGAGAAAAATAAGCCTGTTGCAGCAATATGTCATGGTCCTTTAGTGATAGCTGGGTATGGATTAGCAAAGGGCAGAAAGATGACTTGTTATATGGCTGTTGCACCAGACTTAAAGCAGGCGGGAGCAGAGTATGTGGATCGGGAAGTTGTTGTAGATGGAAACCTTGTTACAAGTAGAGCTTGGCCGGATCTACCAGCGTTCATGAGAGAGTTTCTGCGGCTTCTAAAAGAGAAAAAATGAGCTTTTCTTTTCTCCTTTTATTTTTTTGTATGCTAAGAGGTTTACTCCCACTCTATTGTAGATGGCGGTTTATGCGTAATATCATAAACTACTCTAACGACTTCAGGTATTTCTCCAGTAATTTTTGTTGATATTTTTTCCAGAATCTCGTAGGGTATTCTTGCAAAGTTCGCAGTCATAGCCTCTTTGCTCTCAACTATTCTTATGGCAACCGTGTATCCATAGGCTCTTGCATCCCCCTTGACTCCAGTCGTCAACGTGTTAGTTAGGACAGCGAAATACTGCCATAAATTTTTATGCAGACCCGAAGCTTCTATCTCTTCTCTAACAATTTTATCTGCTTTGCGAACTATCTCAACTTTCTTCGAAGTTATTTCGCCTATGACTCTTACAGCTAATCCTGGCCCCGGAAATGGTTGTCTATGAACTATTTCATCGGGCAGGCCTAGTTTCTTAGCAACCTCTCTAACTTCATCCTTATAGAGATCTCTCAGCGGCTCAACTATCCCCTTAAACTTTATCTTTGATGGTAATCCAGCCACATTGTGGTGGCTTTTTATTTTATCAGAAAATCTTCTGAAACCGGACTCTATTCTATCAGGGTAGATTGTTCCCTGAATTAGATATTCGGCACCAGTCTTTTCCGCTACTTCCTCAAAGACTCTGATAAATTCCTCACCGATGATTTTTCTTTTAAGTTCAGGATCGGTGACGCCTTTAAGCTTACTATAAAATCTTTCTTTAGCATCTAAAACTATGAGGTTCATGTTCATTTTTCCAAATACTTCTTTAACGAATTCCGGTTCATTCTCCCTCATAAAGCCGTGATCAACAAATACTGCTGTTAGCTGCTTTCCGATAGCCTTTGCTGCAAGCGCTGCGGTGGTGCTTGAATCTATCCCTCCGCTTAAAGCGATTATCGCCTTACTTTTTCCAATCGACTCCCTTATCTCTTTTATAGCTTTTCTAATAAAATCTTTCATTTCCCAATTTGGTTGACAACCACAGATATTAAAAATGAAATTTCTCAGTATTTTGAGTCCCTTTTCCGTATGTATGACCTCCGGATGCCACTGAACTCCGAAAATAAGTTTATTTTTATGTTGGAAAGCTGCTACTGGACAATTTTCGGTGCTAGCGAGAACTTCGTAATCCTCTGGAAGGGCGTATACAGCATCACCATGACTCATCCATACTTTCTCTCTTGAATTTAACCCCTCTAAAATTCCTATGGGTTTAGCGACCGATACGTAGGTTATGCCGTACTCCCTCTTTTCAGCCGGCTTTACAACTCCCCCCTCCATGTAGGCTATTAGCTGATGCCCATAGCATATGCCGAGAACTGGTAATTTCATCTTAAGAATCTCCGGATTAGGCCTAGGTGAGTCCTTTTTATAGACGCTTAATGGGCCTCCGGAGAGTATCAATCCCTTAACGTTTAATCTCTTATTCAGCTTCCAAATTTCTTCCGGAGATATGTCTCCAGGAATAATCTCCGAATAAACTTTATTTTCTCTTATTCTTCTGGCTATTAAATGGCAGTATTGCCCTCCAAAATCAAGCACCAATATAGCATCATATCGCATAAACTCTGATGTCTCCCTTTAAGCTTAAAAGGGTTTTGCCACCGCATTTTTCACACTAGTTAAATTATTAAGTTCCAATCTAAAAAATTAGCTGTATAGCTTCCCCTAGGGTCTGTGGGATAAGGGGGCTATCTTAGTAAATTTGTTACTCATTTTTTCACGCTTATTTTTTGGATTAAAGAATTTAGAGAATTCTTCAACTAAGCCCTTTATTAATTGAAGATCTTTTTCATTAACGTCTACAGTTTTAGCTTCTCTTCCAACATGTCTAATTTTACCTCGAACATAAATTGTGCCGCCATGCATACCTATAGCTACAAACTTTACGTCATATTCTTCCTTTTCTTCCATTTGGTTTAAGCCTAGGACAAGTATTATGCCCCCGCCATATATTCCTCTAGAAAATCGCGAGGTACTCAACCGATAACTATCGCTGGATTTTTGTTTTGGTATCCCTTCATATGGATTACTAGGAAACTATTCAGTTTCTTCATGGTTTTTCCTGATTTTTATTTTTCTCACGTAGAAGGGTTATTATCTTCACAACTTTTTCTGGAGAAATTCTCTCCGTGTTTATAGCTATGTCGAAGGGTGGAAGCTTCGATATGTCAGCGTTAAACAGTTGGCGTGTTAACTTAGCGATTTTACGATCTTTTTCCTCCACTCTCCTAAAGGCCACGAAGTCCGGTCCACCATGTTTTTTGATTTCTCTTTGAACCCTCTCTTCTCTTGATGCAACGAGTAGAATTATTAGGCCTTTGCCTTCATCTTTGGCGGCAAATATAGCTGGCTCTCCCTCTATGACTACAGACTTGTCTTTCTTCGCTAAGATGAAATCTAATTTCTCCCTAACTTTTCTCTCATTTCCATTGCCGCTAAAGAAAGGTATTGGAATTGGAGAGACACTATTTTCTTCTCTGTTAAATGCGTTTTCGTCAATAACTTCAAGCGATAATTCTCTCTGAACAAGCCGTGCAATCGACGTTTTACCTGAGCTTGGTAAACCATAGAGGATTATATGTGGGCCGGTTGGATGGCGATGGCTACGGGCAATTAATGTCTCCGGTATCTTATACATTAGGATTGGAAGCCTAATGAAGCCGTCGACGAAAAGAGCCATAATAAATGGTAGTCTAGGGTCAATATTCCAGAGGAGCCCGCCAACCAATGCAGCTGGTATAGCCATGCTCCTCCATAGAAAATCTCGGGTTGCCTCCCATCCACTCTGCAGTTCTTCAGGGATCACTTCTGTTGACGCAGCTGTCCATGAAGGGCCGGAGGAGCTACCTATTGCCCTAAATATCCATGCAACGAGGGGAATAAGGGGGGTCAGTGTCGGTTCTTTAAATGTTCCGCCAACTAGTAAAATGACTATGCAGAGATGTAGGAATGGACGGGCGAACAAGATTGCTTTTTTCCTACCTTTCCTGTCCGAGATCTCGGCTAGGGGAAGCATGAGTAAGGCTGTTGTTAGGCTGTAGATTGAAGGCAGAAAGCCTAAAACCATTATTGGTGAATTGCATACTTCGGCGGCATAGAGTATCCAGAAGGGTGCAATGGCCTCCCAAGCCCATGGGCCGGTTAAAGCCAGAAGAAGCCATGAAGCCGCTTTCCTCTCCCTTGAAATTTTATAGATCTTACTCATTTGTCCGAAAACTTTTTTCACAGCGTGAATGAGATTTTTCGGCGTCTTTCTATTTGATTGGACCGTATCTTCAAGTCTTTTCCAGGTGTAAGCTAAAACTATTATTGTCAGAAAGAACTGGAGCAGGAAAATGTTTCTAATCCAATTTAGCTTTCCATCTCCTAATGTTTGAATTAATGTTGCACCTAACGGCGGAATTATGATGTTCGCTATGCTGTTAATTGTGTTCATTAAGGCTAGTGTTCTACTTCGAGTCTCTCGTTCAGAACAGGAGAAGAGAAGCGCTATATAGGCTGGTGTAGTGAGTGCTGTGCCAACAGCCCCAAGAATATAGGCTACCACTATCATACGCCAATCAGGGGCAAATGCAAAAATTAATGGGTTTGGCAGCGTCAGAATCATACCTGAAATTAACATTTTTTTACGGCTATACTGATCAGATATCCATCCGCCCACTAATATGAAAGCGAGAAAAACCGCTGACCATATGGATGTAAGAGTACTTAAAATTATAGCGTCTGCTTTAAGAATCTCTTTGATGAATAAAATGTTGAGACCGCCGCTTAAGCCGGCAATCGCCGTTAAGGTAAAGTTCCTAATAGTCAATACTTTAATGTTTCCCTTAATTGTAGATCGAGCTGTCGAAGCTATACTTATCAGTTTTCTTACCGCCATGATTAAACATAAGTGAAGGAAGAAACTCCTTAATAAACTTCTCCCCATGAAAGTTATGAAATATATGCTGAAATATTGCTTAAAAGATCCTTTAAGAGAGATTTCCCAGAAATGAATATCATATAGATAATTTTTGCTATTTCTTCTAAGTTTACGATATACACTCTATTATATTGCACACATTTTTATTAATGGGTAAACAAGAGAAATGAATATCATAGTAGTGTTTCCACTAAAGGAGAACCGTTTTTTTAAACAA
>CAYSKG010000001.1:98853-102584 GCA_964431725.1 uncultured Candidatus Bathyarchaeia archaeon
AGAAATGAATATCATAGTAGTGTTTCCACTAAAGGAGAACCGTTTTTTTAAACAATACGGTTTTGAACGTCTCCTCTTATAGGATGAGAGGGTGGATTAAAGTTACATGTAAGCTTTAATGAGCTTTATAAAATATTGGTGAAGCCTTGTGTCATCTGTGAGCTCAGGGTGGAAGGCTACACCTATCATGTTGTGTTGTTGCGCTGCAACTACTACATCGTTTAGTTTACATAATGCCTTAACTTGGACGCCCATCTCTCGAATTGCAGGCGCCCTTATAAATACGCCTCTGAATGGCTTTTCTCCAAGTATAGGAATCTTTAGGTTCGCCTCGAATGATTCTCTCTGTCTACCAAAAGCATTCCTTTCGACGACTACGTCCATGACGCCTAAAATTGGCTGCTTAACCTCGCCCACAACTCTATCGTAGACTTTCCTAGCAAGCATTATTAGACCTGCACATGTTCCGAGAACAGGCATTCCTTCATATATTCGTTTTTTAACTGCTTTTAAGGTTTTATTATACTCTGCTAGTCTGCCGATAACCGTGCTCTCTCCACCGGGGATTATAAGTCCATCTATCCGCTCAACGTCATTTACAGTCTTCACCCAAATGACTTCGCCATCTAATCCTAGATGGGTTAAAGTGAGCTTCGTTATAGCTAAATGCTCCTCTATGTCGCCCTGAAGACCTAGAACACCTATCGTTAAACGCTTCAATCAGTACCTCTCTCCTGCATCCTTAACTCCAGATTCTTTACATCAAGACCCAACATGGATTTTCTTTCATCTATCATTCTCTGAGCCTCTGCTACAATGGATGGGTCGTCATAGAATGTTGTGGCTAATACTATTGCCCGAGCTCTTTCAGCTGGATCCTCAGACTTAAAGATTCCTGAACCCACGAAGACTCCGTCGCATCCGAGGGTCATCATGAGGGCTGCATCAGCGGGCGTAGCTATGCCCCCAGCCGCAAAATTCACAACTGGAAGTCTCCCTAGTCTTCCAATTTCAGTTATAAGTTCATATGAAACCCCAAATTCTCTAGCCATTCTGACAAGCTCTTGATCATCTCCATCTTCGTAAGCGGCTCTCACCTGCCTTATTTCATTTTTTAAAATTTGTATGTGCCTAACGGCTTCAGCGACGTTTCCTGTTCCAGGTTCACCTTTCGTCCTTATCATGGCTGCTCCCTCCTCGATCCTCCGTAAGGCTTCTCCAAGATTTCGGGCTCCATTAACGAAGGGTGTGGTAAAATCCCACTTCCATATATGCCTCTTCTCATCGGCTGGTGTGAGAACTTCTGATTCATCAATCATGTCAACTCCAATCTCCTCTAAAACTCGTGCCTCATAGGTGTGGCCGATCCGGCACTTCGCCATAACCGGTATGGTAACGTGATCTAATATTGCTTGGATTGCCTCTAAACTTGCTGTTCTAGCAACTCCTCCAGCCCTTCTAACATCATAAGGGAGCTTATCTAGAACCATTACGGCAACTGCTCCAGCATCTTCGGCTATCTGAGCTTGCTCCACGTTAGTGACGTCCATAATAACTCCATGCTTCAGCATGTGGGCGAAGCCCCGCTTCACGAGTGTGGTTCCACGGGAGACTTCAATCTCTTCCAGTATCTCGGTTCTTAGGCCTTTCGGTTTTGAAACCGAGCTGACGAGGGATATCAACTATCATCACCTTTATTTTAATCCTTCTCTAACTATTCAAGTTATAACTTTACTAATAAAAGATTTTTGGTCTCCCTCTCCATATAGAAGTTTATGCTTAGTCAGAGTCTTTCATCAGAGAATTTTCCCTTTTTCACTTCTTTTTCATGCAAAACTTAAAAAGATTTTCTTTTAAATTTTCGGACTTAAAATCAACAGAAATATTAGAAATATTGTTGGTGAACTATTTCTTTTAATGGTTTTCTGATCGGCGGAGGAGGGTGAGTTGCTGCGTAGCCTAGCTGGATTATCGCGGCAATCCCATATTTCTTTGGAACATGCAATATTCGTTTTATTTGATCCTTCTCTTCTTTATTGTAGAATGTATATATGCAGCTTCCTAAACCTTCCGCTGTGGCTGCTAAAAGCATGTTTTCAATAGCTGCCCAAATAGAACCCAAGATAAGTTCGTGGTGCATTCCCTTCGGAAGTTCATAGCAGACAGCTATTAGAACTGGAATTTTAACTATTGTAGATTTGTCCCATGAGCCGCCTCTAGCGGACAGATAATGTGCGATCTCAGGTGGAAATTTTTCCCAGTGTTTTCGACTGTACCTTGTGCAGACATCGGCGATTTTCTGCTTTATATTAGCTTCTGTAATAACTATGAAGTGCCAGGGCTGAGTGTTTCCGGCGGAGGGAGCCCAGCGGGCGGCATCCAAAATTCTGTTTAAGGCTTCCTCTGATACTGGCTCCTTTCTAAATTTTCTAACGCTTCTCCTTTTAAAGATAACTTCGTAAAACTCCGTGTAACTCCCTCCTAAACGAGCAATATTTCCTATGCTTATCTAAAGTTTTCTTGAAAATCCTTAAATTTTTAGCCTTTAAATTAATGTCGTGTGAATAATTATGCAGTTTATTATCTCTCCCAGAGAAAACATTTTGAGGGCTATTGAGTGGAAAAATCCTCTATGGCTTCCATGTCCCATGTTCGATGGTTCTGTTAAGGTAATTGGGTCGGGTATGGTGGAGCATAGAAGAGAGGGTGTTGATGATTGGGGAGTAGTTTGGGCGCTTAGAGACCCGTTTTCAGATGGATTTCCAGTTGATAATCCAATAAAAAATTTGAAGGATTTGGAGAGGTATCAACCTCCACGCCTCTCTAAACATAAAATTCTTGAACCCATTTTAAAATCAATTCACAAAGTAAATAAGCATGTAAGCCTATTAGCCTTAGATCATGGTTGGGGTATATTTGAAAGAGCATGGTTGTTACTAGGGGGCATGCATAAGCTTTTCTTGTTATCCAGACAACATCCAGATGCTGTTCATCAGCTAATGGATATGGTGCTTGATGTTAAGCTAGAAGTGCTTGAAATAGTTTTGAGGGAAGTTGAAATAGATATGGTTTTATATGGAGATGATTGGGGCATGGAGGATAGACTTTTATTCTCACCTAAATGGTGGAGACTCTTCATAAAGCCAAGACATAAAAAACTTTACAGTGCAGTTAAGAAAGCTGACCTACTTTGTTGTCTCCATAGTGACGGGAGAATAGAGGGACTCATACCTGAGCTGATAGAAATGGGTGTGGACATATTAAATATACAAAGAGAATGCAATAACTGGCCTAAAATTTTAAAGGATTTCCAGGGTTCAATAACTCTGTGGGGTGGTGTAAGCGCCAGAACCTTGGATAAAGGATCTGCAAAACAGATTGCTAAAGAAGTTACTGAATGCATCGAATTAGGCAGAGAAGGTGGAGTAATTATGGCTCCGGGACACAGTTTGAGATATCGAGACGAAAATATTGAAACCATGAGAAGAGTTTGGGAGGAAAAAGGAAAGTATCAAAGGTTTAATTAAAGCAACCATCTTTCTATCCAACGGATATAATTATTTTATCAAAAGATTTTACGAATATAAATGCAGTGCAGTAAAGTTAATAGAATACAAATTCAAATATGTATGTGAAATAGACGAAATCAAACTCTTCAAAAGGTAAAATCCAACATGGGGCCGTGGTCGAGCCTGGTCTAAGATTCGCGCCTGGGGCGTGCGAGGTCGTGG
>CAYSKG010000002.1:0-46727 GCA_964431725.1 uncultured Candidatus Bathyarchaeia archaeon
ATAATCTTTTCAATTACATAAATAAAAATAAAATAGCATTAGTTTTAATATTTAATAGGTTAATTATTTTCGTATGACTTTCTTTGATTTATCGCTATTTTATTATTTCCCGTACTAATTCTCAAATTTCTAGAAAATCAAGATTTAATATTTTACAGACTTTTATTAAGTGTTTTTGGCTGATGTTTTTGCATGTTATGTCCTTTTACTCTCGGTATTAGTCTCATAAGATTGAGTTTATTGATCCACCATTATCTCTTACGCCGTTATCTATAATGTTGACGTTTCCACTTTGCTTTTATTTTCCAAAGTTCCTCCGCTAGTTTAGCTATATAATCTTTTCTTTCCAGCTTCTGTACCCACGTGGATGGTATGCCTTCCACTCCATGGTAGGCGCCGGCTATTGCTCCAGCCATTGCCCCTATGGTGTCAGCGTCTCCACCTAAGCTCACAGCATATAGAACTGTTTCAGCGTAGCTTTGAGGGTTCTTTGCGAAGGAGTAGATGGCTGTTGGAACCGAATTTAAGGCTTCAACATAATTACCTAATTTTCGGATTATCTCAAGCCTATCATTGCTGTCGAGCAGAACCTTAGCTATTTTCAGTTTACTTTTGTAGGCGGGAACCCGCGTGAAAGCTATGAGTCTATCCATAAAGGCTAGTGGATTAAAATGTTCCCTGTTAATTTTTAATGCCAATGCAACCGCGTAAGCTTGAAGGGCAGCTCCCTCTCTTCCAAGCGTATGTGTATGGGTTATTTCAGCAGACCTATAAGCGGTTTCACGTAGCTTACCTTCATCATCATAGTAGAGCAAACCTATTGGCGCAACCCTCATAGCTGCACCATTTCCAAAGCTTCCCATTCCTCCATAAAGCCGCTTAGCAGCCTCATTCCACGCTATTCCAGATCTTATCATCCGGAAAACCCTTGGTGGACCCGGACCATAACCTCGCCATGGTTCCCTCTCCCAATTTTTGATAAAGGTCCAAGCCATATGTTCGCCATTAAATCCTTTGTTAGCAATTAGTGACTCAGCAACCCCTATCATCATATGAGTGTCATCAGTCCACTTTCCATCAAAATCAAGATCTCTAATTTTCAGAGTACTTCGTAATGAAGTACCCTCCAATGAAGCGCCTAATGCATCGCCGACGGCGCATCCAATCATACATCCGATAAATTTTGATTTAAATTCCGATGCTTCCAAAGCGTCCGTATCGCCTCCTCACTTATTTTTTGTCTCTCTGAAAGCGGGATTCCGCAATTTTAGCTGCAAGTTTAATGGCTTCTATCATGCTTTGCGGATTTGCTATTCCCTTCCCAGCTTTTCCAAACGCGGTTCCATGATCAACTGAAGCGCGTATTATTGGGAGTCCTATCGTGAGGTTTACGCCGCTTACCCGAATCTATTCTTGCCTTTTTTCATCCCACTCTAAACCAAGCATCTTTATTGGTATATGACCTTGATCATGATACATGGCTACTACAGCATCGTAAGCTCCATCCTTAGTCCTTACGAATACGGTATCAGCTGGTAGCTGTCCAATAACATTGATGCCCCCTTTCTTTGCAATTTCAACTGCAGGTTCAATTTCCTCGATCTCTTCCTTTCCAAAAAGTCCTCCTTCACCGCAATGTGGATTTAAGCCAGCTGCAGCTATTCTAGGGTTTTTATCCCCATTTCTTTTAAGGCTTTCTCTGTCAATTTTATCACCTTGTATATACGCTTCTTTTTTTATCTTATTGCATGCTTCTCTCAATGACATATGGGTTGTTACATGTGTAACTTTGAGAGAACTTACAATAAGCATCATACCGTAATCCTTAGTATTGGTTAAATCATCTTTGAGGGAAAGCGCTTTCGAAATTATTTCAGGTCCAACACCTGTAGCATCATCCATCGTTATGTCAATTATTGGCTTCATTCACCTTTCTCCTCTAATCATTAAGAAAAGTGGGAATAAGTAAATATTGTCACATCTGTATGGAAGTTTATATGTGGTGTGCTTAAGGCTACAATGGACATGCTTGGGCTTAAGGGAGGACTTATGAGATTGCCTCTACTTGATCTAAAAGAGGAGGATAAGAAAGAATAGGTTTGAAAAACTAGGGCTTAGCAGAATAAAATCTTCTTAATTTTTAGTTCTGCATAACTACATTAAATAATTAAAAAAAGAAAAAAGAGAGTTTGATTAGGGATTTAACGTTTTCCTACATGTCTACTTTCCCTGCGAAAAGCCGCATATACTCTTTAACTTTTTCCTTCACTCTTTCACGTGCAACTCTACCAAACTTTCTAAAATCTTTTTCACTTGGATTAGCTTTATATGCTTCTATGAAACCATTTATGAAGGCTATAGACAGCGCCGTTGCAACATTAACTTTTGTGACGCCTCCGGTTTTAATGGCGTCGAGAAGCGTTCCTTCACCTTTGAGGAGCTTTATTCCTTTTTCCTTGGCGTCTTTAGGCGTCATTAGGATTCCGGATGAACCGTGAGAAACTAGGGGTATACGCTTTCTCTCTTGAATGGCGATCAAGCGGTCGAGTCTTATGGGCCATATATCATCCCATATGCCGTGGATTGATCCGAAAGCGGCTGCAAGAAAATCGCATCCAGTTTTCTTAACGAAGTATTCAACGTCTTCAGGTTTAGCCATGAGCTCCTCAACTGATTTGCCAGCTCTTTCACGGATGATTTTCACGGCTTCGGCTGGTGGAAGAGTTCTTAAACGAGCGATTTCATCATGTGAAAAGTAATCTTCAATTCTTGGGATTCTTCCGAGCTCCGCTTCCACAGGAACCCCCTTAGCATGGCACATCTCAACAACCTTACGGGTTAAACGAATGTTTTCCTCTAGGGGAAGCGAGGAACCGTCAAAGAGGACAGCTGTAAAACCGAATTCAAGAGCCTTCTCCACTTGCTCAATTTTTTTCGCGTGATCAAGATTTAGGGCAACACGGATATCAGTTTCAGCAGCGGCTATCTTAACCATCCCTGCGGCAAGTGGCCAACCAGCGTATCTAGCGGCTCCCGGACTAACCTGAATTATTAGATCAACTGGTTCGCCTAGTTCTTTGGTCATCTCTTCAGCAGCCCATATGAAGGCTTGAACCATCTCCATGTTGTTGGCGTTGAAGGCGCCAACAGCCCTTCCTTCTTCTAGGGCGGGTAATAGCAGATCTTTTTCGTTGACAAGAGGCATATATTATTTCACCACCAATTTTTCTCTCTTTATGGAGAAAGAATAATGATATAAAAACTTTCTCTAATAAGAAGATGAAAAATGTTTTCAGCCTCCTGCTGCAAGCGATATATAACCGCTATTTATAACCGCTATTCTATCTCCATCAGATAGTTTAGTGTCTATTAAGCAGTACTGAGATGTTTGGCTTCAATAGAATATTATTTCATCACCATTGGCGATGTTATCTAGCAGGTTTCTGATGACTGCTTTGTTCTCTGGAAGTTTAAGAGCCGCCTCTTTTCTACCTATTATTTTTCTAGCCTTCTTATCTAACAGTAGTAGCTTAACTCTGATCATTTACTGTCACTATTAGATGAAGTCTACGGCAAAATCTAAGTTTAACTCTTCCAATTTCTCCTTTTTAGGCTTGCCTTCCTCATCGAGCCCTCGCTCCACATAATATTCTTTAAGCATGGGCTCTAAATCAACCGTCTGCCCCCTAGCCGCTCCCTCCACCATAGGCTCTTCCAGAAACCTTCTGGGCAGAGTGTCATCTTCGCGTTTAACACCCATCCTAACATTGAAGGCTCTCTGTAGCATCCATATTCTCTCCCCAGCTTTCATAAGCTCCTTCAGCGTGGTTTCCCATCCGGTTACCGCAACATATAATTCTGCGAGAAGTGTTAGAGGAATGCCACCGAAGAAAGCTATGAATTTGCAGATCCCTAAGGCGTCAACCACTCGGCATGCATCCTGCATTATTTTAACCAAATGGGCTTTACCCTCAATGGTGAAGCCGTCTAATCTTTTATTTATGCCTAGCTCTGGAAATAGGATTCCCCGGGCTGGAAGCATTGAGAAGCCTCTTAAGTGACAGGCTCCTCTCTCAGAGACAGCATATTGTAGCCCCATCTCTTTAAATCTGTATGGATTGTGCATTGGAAGCTCAAGACCCTTAACATGCATAGCATATCTTTCAGCGCCCTTTCCTATCTTCTCCGCAGCTCTCTTAGATCCTTCGCCCAATATTGCCCCGAAGCCCTCTCTTCTACCTATGAGCTCAACCATCTTTATGATGGCTTCATGGTTCCCCCACACTAGTTCAATCCCGCCAGTATCATTTTTATCTATGATACCTTTCTCGTAGCATTCCATTGCAAATGCAATTGTTGCGCCAACAGATATCGTATCTAATCCAAGCCTGTTGCACAAATCATTCGCTTTAGCTATTGATTCCAGATTATCATTCATGCATAGAGAGCCGAAAGCCGCTATCGTTTCATATTCAGGACCGTATCCTTCGAGGGGAGCATAGGGCCCCTCACTTATCTTGATGTATCTGCCGCAGCCAATTGGGCATGCAAAACAGGCTTTTCTGTCAACTAAGATTGTTTCAGCCATTCTGATTCCCGATATTTTTTCAGCTTCAGGGAATCTTCCCTTAGTCCAATTTCTTATTGGCAGGTTGCCCATCTCCTCGAAGGCTTCAACTCCACGTGAAGTGCCATACTCGGAGAAAGCTTTAAGCTTGATCTTCACGGTTTCCACAATCTTCTCTCTAAGCTTAGAGACCATATCTGGATGAGCGACATCTATTTTACCCGAACCCTTTGCAACGATTGCTTTAAGATTCTTTGAGCCCATAACTGCGCCTAAACCACATCTTCCAGCCGCCCTACCATTATCACTTATAATGGAAGACACTCTGACAAGTTTTTCACCAGCTGGGCCAATGCATATGGCTGCGGCATTTGTCTCGCCTAAATCCCTTTTTATTGCATTGCATGCTGGAAATGTCTCCATACCCCATATTCCGCTTGCATCCCTAACCTCCACAGAGTCATCGCTTATCCACAGGTAAACTGGTTTCTCCGCCTTACCTTCTACTATGAGCATATCGTATCCAGCACGCTTAAGCTCTATTCCGCAGTTAGCTGAGAAAATAGCTTCACCCCAAATGTTGGTTAGCGGTGATCGAGAGATCATGATTGATTTATTTGCCGCTGGCGCTGTGGAACCAGTTAATGGTCCCGTTGCTAAAATCAGCTTATTCCTTGGATCAAAGGGTTCAACCTCCGGGCTTAGCTCTTCAAGCATGAGTTTGGAGGCTATTCCTAAACAGCCGATTAGGCTCTTAGCGAGAGAAAGATTTAGAGGCTTTCTGCTGGTTTTCCCATTGGAGAGGTTGACTCTGAGAATTTTACCAGCATATCCTCCCGTCATTAACGGGCTCCTCCATGATGGGGGTTTAGAGTTTGATTTTCAAAGTTTTTATTTCATTGTGGAGAAGAGAGATGGCGGAAATATCATTGATTTCACGGATTTTTCTTTCAAGCAGATCTACTTCATAAATCTCTCTCGGCTTCCATGGAAGTTTTATTTCAACATTAGCATTATCTCCATGCGCCTCATAGAATCTTAGGATTACCCCTTCACCGTTCTCAGGAAGCTTGAGAGCCGTTACTATAACGTTTTCCGGGTTGACCTCAAGGAATGAAAAGTTCTGTGGAAGTTTTCCTTCATGTTCGGTTTCGGCTTTAGCGATTAGCTGATAATTAAACTCGTAGGCTTTTCTCACCGTTTGAGCACGTCTCCAACAGCCTTTATGCGGGTATAATGCTATGCTAAACTTATGCAAGCCTTGATCAGCTATCTCCCTTTCACGAACAAAGTTTTTCATACTCTTCATTTCCTCCCATTTTGGAGGATAGCTCGGGCTTCTGAGCAGTGAAACCCTCACAGTATTGTTGGCTTGATCATATCCATACTTAGAATCATTCAGTATGGATAATCCGTATTCTCCATTTTCAGAGGAATAATCTATCCATTTTTGACATGAGACTTCATACTTCGCTCTTTCATAGAGCGTTGCTTCCGGAGACAAGGGATTTCTACGTTTAATGTACCCATATGGTATTTCGCATGTTGTATAGTCGCTGTGGAAACTGAGTGGAACAGCTAGCTTAGCCATTCTATGAGCTGCATGCCAATCCACCTCGAAATCCATATGGAGAGCGGGTTCATTAGCATATATTCTGAAATATATTCGGAATATGGAATCTTCTCTCCCTCCCTGCCTAAATCTATATTTAACGAGGAGAGTGGCTCTCACTGGGCCTCTTTCAATAACCTCTATCTCCTCAGCGTCTTTAAGCTCAACATACTTTACGCCGCCGGGTTGCTGGTAAATGTAGACTTCCCAAGCATCAGTGCTCACGGCGTCAAAATTGTAAAATAGGGTCTTTCTGCCAGGATATGGATGATCTTCGAATATTTGTATTCTTACGCCTTCCTCACCTACGAGGTTCATTCCTAACTCTTTGTCGTAAAGCTCCTCTAAGATACCTGAAATCTTGTTTATAGACGCTTTGACTTTAGAGTTCTCAAGCACTATTTTCCCCTTCTCCTCCCGCACACTAATATCTGTTTGATAAGTCTTCCAGGAGTCTGAAGGCTTAACTCTATAGAGTGAGTAACCTAATGCCGGGACTTCAGCGATGAAAATCAGCTTCTTTCCATCTCTCGTTACTTGGGAGGGGACGCTTCTACCTTTAGAATCTAGGATTTCTTGGGGAACTGGAGAGTTTAGCTCAATCTGCACTTTACCTGACCTTTTCCATGATAACGGATTAAATATGAGTAATGGTTTTCCTTCTCCAGAAGTGTTTACTTTCGAGGCGATAATTTCTAAGGCTGCGTTAAGAGCTTTTGATGCAAATTCTTTGAGTTCTTTAAAGTCTCTTTCACATTCCTCGTAAACCTTTTTTATGCAGGAGCCAGACATCGTGTCATGGAATTGATGTAATAATATTTTTTTCCAGAATTTCTTTAGATCATCCTTCGGATATTTTCCGCCCATGAGGTTTGCTATGAGAGAAAATCTTTCAGTCACATCTATAAGAACCTCCGATCTTCTATTGATTTGCTTGAATCTTGACTGCGTGGTATAGACGCCTCGATGGAACTGAAGATAAAGTTCGTTGGAGACAACAGGTATTTTAGCCTTACCTAAGTATTTTTCGAGAATAGAAAAGTATTCTACGATTTTAGTATTATTTATTTTTGCGGGAAAATTCTCCCTATTTTTCCACCTGAAAATTGTTTCTAAATCGCTTTCTCTAGGTCCACCGCCATGATCTCCTACACCATAAAGAATCAGCAAATCTTCTACGTCATGAAGAAGTTTAAGTCTTATCGATTGACTGCGAAAGCGCTCAATATTTTCATCTTTAATCTGCTCGCTGTAGCTTCCCAAGGTTTGATGCGACAATATTCGGGTTCCATCAGGCGACTCCCAGATAAAAACATTGAATGGATAATAAACCATATCGTTCCAAGAGAGTTTTTGCGTTAGGAAATATTTTATTCCGGATTTAGCCATTATTTGGGGCAATGTCCAGGGGAAACCGAAGCTATCTGGCAGCCACCCCACCTTAACATAAAATCCAAATTTTTCTTTAAAGTAGTTCTGTCCATAGAGAAATTGTCTCGCCAATGATTCTCCAGAAGGCATGTTGGCGTCAAACTCAACCCATGAGCCACCCACTACCTCCCAGCGTCCTTCTTTAACTCTCTTCCTAATTTCTTCGAAGATTTCAGGATATAGCTTCTCCATAAATTCATAGTAGCATGCACTACTTTGGCAGAAAGTGAACTCCGTGTATTTTTCCATTAGCTCTAACACCGAGCGAAAAGTGTTTCTGCAGACATCTAATGTCTCTCTAAAATTCCAAAGCCATTCAGCGTCTATATGTGCGTGCCCTATTAAATGCCATTTAGGAACATTCAATTTCCGTAACATCCTCCACGTGAGAAAGATATTATTAGTTATTTTTTATTTTTAATTAAGGTTTTACTGAAGTCCTTTAGAAAACCAATGAAGGTGAAAAATAGTTAAATTAGAAAAATTCGTTATTCTTCCATTGAGATGGATCAACCCTTTGAATCCGTTTTCTCCGATCCCATATCATGTTGTCACTGTAAGAGAGTTTATTGATGGAAGTTTACGTGAATACCATCCAATAGCCTACTACGGCGTATATTCGCCTTTATGGTGGAGTATCTGGGCAATCGTGCCTTTAAGTCTTAAGGAGATTATTAAGGATAGAAAGATAACATCTTCATTTATTTTCGTGCGGATAATGACGAATTTTCTTCCCTTCGTCATATTTGCTTACATCTTACAGAGGCGGGTTTACCCCTTCTACTTTTGCGTAACCTTGCCTGGACTTTACATAGGCTTATCTCACTCTTTAGCTGCCTCTAAAAAGCTGAGAATGTTCATTCCATTACTGACTATTCTTCAAGTAATATGGTTTATTATATGGTTTCCAGTTAAACCAAAACAGCTCATTGACGCCCTATCTTCGCTTGGATTGTCAACTTAAATATGAAAGGCTACATTAAAGTTTGTTCTTTTTTAAAGAAACATTCAGTTAATCGATCTTTACTGCTTCCATCTCCATTGGTTTCGCTATTTGAAGCTCATATAATCTTGCGTATAAGCCTCTTCTTTTTAGTAGTTCTTCATGGGTTCCCTCCTCAACTATTTTACCTTGATCGAGAACTATAACTCTATCTGCCAAGAAGGTAGTGGATAGCCTATGCGCGATTATTATACAGGTTCTATTCTTGAGAAGTCTCTTCAGAGCTTCTTGTAATAGACTTTCCGTATATGGGTCAACGCTACTGGTTGCCTCATCAAGAATTATTATTTTTGGTTTCCTCAGCATTGTTCTAGCGATATTTATTAGTTGTCTTTGACCAACCGATAGATTTTTCCCGCCTTCTGAAACCATAGTTTTGAGCCCCTTAGGCAATGTTTTTATGAGCGGTTCAAGTCCTAAATTGCGTATTGTCTCCATAATTTTCTTATCAGCGGCTTCAGGTTTACCGTAGCGAATATTTTCCAAAACCGTGTCTTTGAATAAGATTGGCTCTTGTGGAACTAAGGCTAATTGACTTCTGAGCGACTTTAGCTTGATAGTTCTTATATCTACGCCGTCTATCAGAATACGCCCCTTCTGCGGATCATAGAGTCTCAATATGAGATTTGCTAAAGTTGTTTTACCAGCGCCCGTGGGCCCTACAATTGCTAATGTTTCGCCTGGTTTAATTTTAAGATTGAAGTTTTCAAAAACTTTTGTTTCGCCGTATGCAAAGCTTACATTTTCTAGTATTATTTCGCCTCTTTTAATTTCAAAGTCGATTGCGTTCTCCGCCTCTTTAACGGAGGGCTTAGTTTCAAGATATTCGAATATTCTTTCAGCAGCGGCTAATGCCGATTGGAGCATGTTATAGTATACGGTTAGGGTTATTACTGGGCGGAAGAACATTTCCACATAACTATAGAAGGCTATAAGCGTGCCTATCGTCATTTCACCACTAATAATCAGATTTCCACCATAAAAAACCAATAGGGCGACTGTCGCGGCCCTTATGAGACTTAAGACTGGACGTGTTAGGGCCATCACTAATGTTGCCTTAAGGTTTGCACGCATGGTTTCATAGCTTATTTTTTCAAAGTGCCTGAGATTTACCATGTTTCTTTCGGAAAAAGATTGGGAGACTCCCATACCGCTGACGGTTTGTTCAATGTTTGATGTTAGCTCGCCAACTTTAGTTCTAACGTTCCTATAGGCTTTATAGCTTCTTTTAGCTAGGAAGATTACTGATAGGATTATTGCTGGCATTAATGATAAGGTTGCCAATGTGAGTTTAACATTTAAGTTTAGCATGGCTATAATGGCGCCTATAATTGTTAGCGCATTAAAAACCGCGTCTATGAATCCTGTCGTAGCCGTTTGACCGACGGACTCCACATCGCTGGAAAACCTAGATATCACCTGACCCGCAGGCATGGAAGAAAAGAATGCGTAATCTAATTCTGTGGAATGCTTAAAAAGTAGGGAACGGAGATCATAAAGAAGTTTTTGAGTTAACCAAGCGATAATGTAGCTTCTAACAATGCCTAAAAGCCAACTTGATATGACTATCATAGCCATAACGGTTGCATTAAATATGAGAGCGTTAACATTTCCAGCTATTATACCTTCATCCACAATTCTTTTACCAAAATAGGGTCCTATCACATTTAAAGCTAAAACAACCGAAGCAGATACAATAAAAGCTAACACTCTAACCTTATATTTCCATATAAGCCTAAGTAGTTTCATCAGAATCTTCGATGGAGGGCTTTTAGGCTTTCCCTCGGCGCCGTATCTAGCGTATTTACTTATCACCCACCCCATTTTCACGCACTCCTGAAGTTGGGGATTCTTGATGCGCAAACTGCGCTTTATATAGTTTCGCGTATAAACCATTAAGCTTCATCAGCTCTTCATGAGTTCCCTCCTCAACTATTCTTCCATCATCTAGAACTAAGATTCTATCGGCCAGTCTAAGAGTTGAAAGTCTCTGAGTCACTATGAAAACGGTTCTACCTTTAACGAGCTTTTTTAGGGCTTCAGCAACTTTAGCTTCGGTTTCAGCGTCAAGGTTTGATGTTGGATCATCAAGTATTAGCACTTTTGGATTGGTTATGAGCGTTCTCGCTATCGCTATTCTCTGCCTTTGACCGCCTGAAAGGGAGACCCCTCTCTCCGCGACATCTGTATCATAACCTTTAGGTAATCTTAATATAAACTCATGTATGCCAGCCGCTTTGGCGGCTTCAATAACTTCCTTCATGGAGGCGTCTGGTTTGCCATAGGCTATGTTTTCCCTTATTGTACCAGCGAATAGCATAACATCCTGATGAACTATGCCGATGTGTTTTCTAAGAGATTTGATTTTCACATTTTTTATATCTATACCATCTATTAGTATGCGTCCGCTTGTCGGGTCATAAAATCTGGGTATGAGCTTGATAAGCGTCGATTTGCCTGAACCTGTAGGTCCAACTATTGCAACTCTCTCTCCGGGCTTAACCTCGAAACTTAAATTTACAAGTATAGGTTTCTTCGGATCGTATCCGAACGTAACGTTCTCAAATTTTACATGTCCCTTAACATCCTTAAGTGTTAAGGCGTTAGGTTGATCTTTAACTTCAGGCTCTTTGTCTAATACATCGAAGATTCTAGCGGCTGAGACTGAAGCCCTCTGATATTGCAGGATAAAGAAGCCTAGAGCCACCAGCGGCCAATTAAGCATCGAAAGATACAGCACAAATGCCACTATATCGCCTATACTTAGAGATCCGGAGATCGCCTTGAATCCACCATATAAATATACTATTAGCTGGATGAAGGCTGATACAAAGCTTATAGAAGGCCATGAAATAGAAGCATACTTCTGAAATTTCATATTTAAGTTGTATAGGTTATTAAGTCGAGATTTGTAGATTCTTCCAAAAATATCTTCAACACCAAGCGCTTTCAAAACTTTGACTGTTGAAGTATATTCTTGAACCGTGCTGTTGAATTGGCTCATAGCCTTCCAGCTACTTTCCAATATAGGGTAAACTTTCCTGCTAAAGAGGATTGTTATTAACGCAAGTAGCGGAAGCAGTGATGTCGCTACAAGAGTTAACTCAACGTTAAGGTTTAGGAGAATAAATAGAGCTATAGATATGGAGAACGCTGCATTAAATAGCTGTAGAGAAGCAAAGCTTAAAAAACGATTTAGATTGTCCATGTCGTTAGTGGTTCTCACAATTATTTCTCCAATATCCACTTTATCGTAAAAGCTGTAGGAGAGCTCATGTAAATGCCTATACAAATCCAATCTAAGTCTGAAGATTGTTCTTTGAGCTATAGCTTCAGAGAGATATCTAACAAAGAAGGCTACAACGCCCTCAAAAAACGTTAATACAACAACAATTAGGGATAGAGGGAGAAGCTTACTTACATCATGAATCATAACAGAATTTAGGAGATCTCGAACATACCAAGGTATCATCATAGATAAAAGCGTAGAGAGAAAAATGAGGCTTATAGCAAATGATAGAATCTTCCATTCTTTAATCACATACTTGTAAACTCTAAGGAGGATTGCTCTAACCATGGCTTTAATGCATCTCTCTTTAAATTTATGATTAAAACAGCTGTTTTATTATGATGAAAAATTAACGTTGAATAAAAACTTATCCTAAAAATTTTGTTTCTCCATTTTCTTTGCTTTCTCTGATGGGTTTCTAGAGAAATATATCTCTCATAAATAACTGTTGGGATAGGGAATCTCTTCTAGTGAATCAAGAATCTATTTTCCAGATCCTAATAACCAACATTCTTTGATTTTAGATAAGAAAAATTCAATCTGAAGCTTCTAAAAACTATAAATAAGGTTATGGATATGCTTCCAAAGTCTCTTTTAGGTTTTTGTTCCTTGTTCATTCATACTTTCCATATTTTTTGACGAGCTCAATCACCCGTTTATAATTTTGGAAGCTTACATTCTTTGGTACCGAGTGATCCGAGTGATAAATGTATCCGCCTCCATTCTTGGCGAACGTGATTTTCCTTCGGATTTCTTCCTCTAGGGGCTTTAAATCGTCAAGAGCCATAAGTCTTACATCTATACCTCCCATAAAAGTCATTTTTTCCCCATACTTCTCCTTCAGCTCTATTAGATCCATTCCAGCCTTTACTTCAAGCGGCTGGAGACAATCTATGCCTTCTTCAATGAAGTATGGAATTAAATCCTTTACTCTGCCACAGGAGTGTAAAAAAACATACATGTTGTGGCTGTGGAAAAAGCGACAGAGCTCCTTAAAGACTGGATGAAGCTGTTCCTCAAAATATTTTGGAGAAAAGAATAGGCCGCTTCTATAGCCTAAATCACAGTATAAGAAAGCTCCGTCAAATTTAAAGCCTCCCTTAATCATCCGATCACACATTTCCATAACGAGTTTAGCGTCCGTCCAATACATATCCGTGACCCAATCCGGCTCTCTAATAACAGCTTTCAACAATCTTTCAGAGGCGACATAACTTTGTATTTTATCATATCCTACTGCTGCACCATACATTATGAAGCGGCCTAAACTATATTCTCGCTGAAAAGATTGAAGACCTGAAACCCAATCAACCCTATAATCGTCAGCTTTAAGTCTAGGTTTAATCTTTTCCCAATCTTCTCTGGTTTTACAAGGATAGTCAATAATCATCGGTGTAGTAGAATAATCTCTATGATTCTTTCTTATTCCTCCATAAGCAGTTTTTTCCACTATATATTCTTCATCCTCATAAATCACTTCGATTGGAAAGCGTGGACTAGTGTCGGCGCTAAATATAGCTATTTCATAACCAAAATAATCAGCTGGCGAAACGCCGGAGGGTAATCCTTCGGATCTCCAGCGATCTACAGTCGCAGGCCATGGACTATCATGTATAGGGATACGGTCTACCTCACGGTGCTGAAGAATAAGTTTAATTCTTTCACGCGGCTTCATATTTCCGCCGTAGTCTCTAATTAATTAATAAAAAAATGGGATTACTTACCAGCTACCCACGACTTACATATGCTTACTCCTTCAACCGCATCTTTTGCAGCAGCGTCCGCTCCGATCTTTTTGGCGTACTCTTCAGTTATTGGGGCTCCTCCGATAATTATTTTTACTTTATCTCTCAATCCAGCCTCTTTGAGTGCTTTGATAACATTTTCCATTTCTATCATCGTTGTTGTTAGGAGGGCTGACATGCCAACTATGTCAGGTTTATTCTCTTTAACTGCTTCAACAAATTTTTCTGGGGCAACATCAACACCTAGATCTACTACTTCGAAGCCAGCGGCGTTCAGCAGTATTACAACAATGTTTTTGCCAATATCGTGTAAGTCTCCTCTAACAGTTCCAATAACGACTCTACCAACCTTCTTTATTTCACCACTTTTTAGATATGGTTCTAGAACCTTCATGCCCTCTTTCATAACTTCGCCTGCCATTATTAGCTCGGCTAAGAAGTACTCGTTTCGCTCATATTTTTCGCCGACTACATCCATACCCTTAGCCATACCATTCATGACTACTTCATAGGCCGGTATGCCTAGATTAACAGCTTCTTGACATAGTTTCCCTATGTTATCTATATCTAAATTTATGATGGCATTCTTTATTTTGTTTAAAATTTCCTCTTTTTCGCTCATAGATTTTCCACCCTCTATTGTTACTTATTTATCCTATAAGGATAAGTAAATTACCTTAAAAATTTTTTTGCCTAATTAACGGAGGGGATCGCAACTACAAGTTTGATCTTTATTGGGAGGATTCTATGGTTCTTAAAACATCGAATATCTGTGAGAGATTATCTATTTCATATTTTGCTTTAGCCTCGATAGATTTCGGTTCCTCTATGTAATGATCCCCTCTTTTGAGTCTAACACTTATTAATCCAGCTTTGTTGGCATGTAAGATTGCTTTATTAAGTCTGCTACTTATATAAATGGATTCATTAGGTTTAGAATTTAATTCTTTGAGACATTTTTTGAATAATTCACTGGTTAATTCTTTAAGTCCGTATTCTTCAGATATTATTACGGAGTGGAATAAATGGTGAAGTCCCAATTGAATTAGCTTTTGCCATTCTTTAACTGCTATGCCATCTGAAACTATGCCTAACTTATATTTTTGATCACGCAATTTAATTATTGTCGGCATTGCATCAGGGAAGGGTTTAAGATAAGCTTGGCTGGTTTCGCGATAAGCAAGAACTCCGGCGGCTATAACTCTCGGATTCCATTTTAATCCCAAATGCTCGAGTAGCTTATCAAAATGCTTATTGTAATGTGGCCCATATTCGTTCACTATCTCCTCTAGCTTTTTATATCCATTTTCCAGATCTATTGGAAGCCCGGCTTCAATCATTGCTCTTATCGCGTTAAATCTCGCCATTCTCATTTGGAGAGACGCATCATACAGCGTGTCCTCAATATCAAAAATGATTGCTTCTACCTTCATTCTATTTCACCACCTTAACAAGCTTTTCAGGTTTATCCGGATTTAATCCTTTAAAAACTGACATATAATATGTGAATAATTGAATTGGAACAATAAATACTATTGGAGAAAAAACTTTAGGTAAACTTGAGGAGACGTAAAAAATGCTGTTAGATAAATTGGCTAAAATTTTAGAGTTTTTCACTCTCTCTAAAATTGAGATGACATTTGCACCGAAACTTCTGAAGCTTTTGGATAAGCTAGCATATTCATTAATTTCATCTGAAAGAGAAATAAGAATCATCAAGGTTTTTTCATTAACCAATCTTACTGGCCCATGAAGAAACTCTCTAGCAGCAAAACCCTCAGCAAAAACCATACAGGTTTCCTTAAGCTTCAACGCAGCCTCTAGAGCTGTGGCATAATTTGGACCGCTACCTAAAATAAACATTAAATTTTTATTTTTATATTTGTTCGCTGTTCTACGGATGTCTTCTCTAGAGGATGCGAAAATTTCATCGATGATTTGCGGCACGCTGTATAGCTTCTCTTTTAAACTTTCAACTTTAGTCCGCGACTTTCTAAATTTTGCTAATTCAAGAACAAGCATAAAAATAGTCATTAGTTGCGTAACATAAGTTTTGGTTGCTGGAACAGCAACCTCTCTGCCAGACCTAGGAAAAATAGCATATGTTGCTAAGTTTGCGAGAGTACTTTTAGGGGTATTCGTTATTGCAAGCACATCTATTTTTCTTTTCAATGCGTCTTTGGTGGCGTCAATAACATCTTTGCTTTCACCGGATTGAGATATAGCCATCAAAAGCGTTCTTCTGGAGATGGATGATGGCACCCAACGTTGAAACTCTGAAGCCGGTATTGTACTGACTATTAGGTTGGTCAGGCTTGAGAAGGCATATTGCCCCGCTAATCCAGCGTGGTAGCTCGTTCCGCTTCCAATCACATAGATTATTTCATATTTTTTGTCTTTGATCTCCTTCGCTATTTCTATTATATTTTCCTGCTCTTTGGCAATTGTCCTCTTAATTGCAATGGGTTCCTCAAGAATTTCTTTTATCATATGGTGGTTATAGTACTTGGTGGTCGCCAGCTTTGAAACCGCCCTTTGCCCTCCGAAAACCCTGCTATTTATAGTAAATTCTGCTATTCATAGTAAATTAAATTCTCTTTTTCAAGCTTTTTCTGCAAGTTTTCTACAGCTTTATATACATCTTCTTCTTTTTTCGCTCCAGTACATACAAGCTTTCCGCTTGCGAATAGAAGTATGACAACCTTTGGATCATCCATTCGGTAGATTAATCCTGGAAACTGCTCTGGCTCATACATTGTTTTACCGAGCACATAGGCAGATCTCTCTAAATCGACGATTCCACCTAAATTAGCTGAAGCCACAATATTTTGAATTTTTAGTTCCGGTTTGCCAACTATTA
The DNA here is from genome assembly GCA_964431725.1 of uncultured Candidatus Bathyarchaeia archaeon. GTDB lineage: Archaea > Thermoproteota > Bathyarchaeia > Bathyarchaeales > DTEX01 > DTEX01. Next base: position 16,508 of record CAYSKG010000002.1, read on the forward strand.
CTATTCCACTCTTCTTTAGTTCCTTGATCACTTTCATAACGGCTCTACGTGCTTCTTTCTCAGACTTAGCGCCAGTACAAACCATTTTACCGGAGTTAAAGATTAAGGTTGCAGTTTTTGGCCTCTTAAGTCTAAAGACTAATCCTGGAAACTGCTCTGGACGATATTCAACTCCCGGATAACCCTTAACAACAGCGTTTAAATCTATCTTCTGGTTTAACGTTGCAGACGCAACCACATTCTCTATTTTAACATTAACTTGGGGAGGAGACACTCTAATAATCCCATCCTTCATGCTTTCATAAATGACATATATGCCTTTATAAGGGCGCTATTTATATTTTTTTAAATAACATTTTCCATTTTCAACTTGACAAAGGAAAAATAATTAATAATTGGATTTTAAAGCATTAATTTATAAAGACTGGCTCAAAATTTTAATCAATTTTTTATCTTTTTTGTTGAGACTCACAGTCTTTTTAGGCGCGAATAAATTAGATCGAATAGTTTCCATCCATCAAACAGTATTAGGATTAGCAGGGAGAATTGGAACCATGAGAATGTTGGTACTCCTGGGCGTATTCCTCCATCTATCTGGCAGTCAATCCTATATGTCATGAAACCTAAATAAAGATAAGCTTTCACTTCTTCCTTATATATGTCCTCATATCTCATTACATGCAATTGTAAATCGCGGTACATGCCTAATACCGTTACGTATCGTCTTAGGGACGTTGCTCCCGGCTGCCAAAATGTGAAGGATCCCCATAGGCTGAAGATCATAAAAGCTATAATTAAAATGTTTACGATAATTACGTAGAGGATGTGCAGGTTGAATCTTTGGGGTTTCTTTTCCGTTTCTTCCTGAATCGTTTCTTCCTGATTTAATTCGGCGAATATGATTAAAGCTACGATAACTAAGATTATTACTAATAAAATGATGGTGGACAGGTTTCTTTCTGAATATAGGAAGAGTGTTAAATTGCCGATATAGGGAACTCTCATTATAACTTTACCAACAAGCAGAGAGGAATCCCATGGGGAGAATTGGTCGCTTAAGCTACGTGATGCATCTCCTGAGGTGACAATTAAATAGTGATCGTCCATCTTCTGTATTTTAACTGCTCTATGAACTATTAGTTCGTTTGGGTTTCTTGGATCCCGGAAAACCAAGATGTCTCCTGTCAGTTTATCCGCGTTTATTTGAGAGGGATCAATGCTTTGAGCTATTATTAGGTCTCCAACATTTAGAGTTGGCATCATGCTTCCGGAAGATACCACTAGCAAAGGATGCTCCACACCTAATGCTAATCGTAAACAGAGAAGAAGGCTGAAAGCTATTAAGAGAGCTAGAACGATATCTATAATTGTGCGGAAGTACTTGTTTTTCCAGATCTTTCTTAGACCTTCCAAAGATGAAGCCTTCCCTTAAGTACTGGAAATTATATTTCTTAAACAATATTCCTGACAATAAAAATTTATCCCCGAGATTACATGTATTTGAATTAAAACCAGTTATAGAGAAAAATTAAGTTTTCAGAGATTTTCTTGCAAAAACCATGTATCCAGTATGACCTGTCATTAATGTTTCAGGTCTTGTCTTACCCTTTTCAACATGCATTCTTCTAATTAAACATTCAATCGCTTCTATATTTACAAAGCCTTCTGTTTTTAGCTCCTCAACCGTTTTAACCACTTGATCAATTGTAGGACTGAAGGATATGAAGGACCCGCTTCCCTTAAGCGCCTTATAAGCATGGGGGACAACAAGCCATGGCGTCGCCATATCTAAGACTATTACATCAACGTTTTCTTCATCGATTCCTTGAGTTATATCCTTATTTTTTAATTCAACATATTCTAGCACTTCAGCTCTCTCTAAGTTTTTACGTGCAATCTCAAGGAACTCGCTTCTGATTTCATAGCTATAGACTCGGCCTGAAGGTTTAACATAGTTTGCTAAGGCTATTGTTAAGGCACCTGCACCAGTTCCGGCTTCAACAATAAGGCTTCCTGGCTTTATGTTACCGAAAAGTATGATGAGGGCTATATCCTTGGGGTATATTATTTGGGTTTTTCTTGAAACCTTAAATATGTAATCTTTTATACTCGGTTTAAGCGCTACAAAATCTACACCCATACTGCTTTTTATGTGAACACCAAACTCCTTACCGATGACATCATTAATTTTTATAAAACCCTTATGAGTATGAATGATTTTGTCTCTTTCAACCCTAATTAAGTAGCTTCTCCTATTGTCTAAGAAGAAAAGAACATCATCTCCCTCTTTAATCTTCTCAGTCAAGATTCATCACTTTCAGCCTAACATATTAAGCTCATACGAGATATAGATTTACAATCTACCCAAAAATTCTTTCTTACAAAACTTCCATTAAAAACAAAAGATATCAATCAAACAGTAACAGAAAAACATAAATCAAGCCCCCAACCAAAAATATTGGTTGAGGTTGGGCCCGTAGCTCAGCAAGGATAGAGCACCGGGCTTTTAACCCGGGGGTCGGGGGTTCAATTCCCCCCGGGCCCGCCAAAAGAAATCGCCGATTTTTCAAAACAGGCTTTTTCAGAGCGCATGTAAAGTGCGTAACTCTGGCTCTCGCAGTAGAAGCGGATCCATGAGGCTTACGCCTTAAAGAGCGTATAATCGCAATAAAAAGAAGTGGGGGAAACTCTAAGAGGGGAGGGGGTTAGGCTAAAAATAGTTGAAGGAAAGTAGGTTTTTATTTTTGATTTTATTGTTTTTTATCTTGTTTTTAGGTGTGATTTTATTCATTTTATAGCTATTTTATTTCAAATAAAAAATAACAACTATTGTTATTTACCAAAGTCAATACAAACCTACCCCCTCCCCCCTCTCTGTTATGTTTCGCCATCATTTAGAGTGATTTCTATTTGGGCGGTGAAGGCGGGGGAGGCAATACAGTGCAACAGCATGCGTTTTTGTCCTTTTTTCCCATTTCTAGGCGTTTTATTCGTTAAATTTGACTCGTTATGCGGAAAATTTTCACCTGAAATAGGATTATTTATTGTTTTCTTTTGAGGTCTATTATAACGTGATACAGGTTTCCTTCAATCCTGTATTTAAGTGGGTAGCTGGATTTCCGCAGTATGTGCATCATCTTTGTGTTTTCAAGTAGAATCCATGCGGTGAAGCTTTCTATTCTATTTTTTCTCGCGATTTCAGCCAGATAATTGAAGAGTATTGTTCCTAACCCTTTATTCTGCCAATCATCTCTAACAACTAACGATACTTCAGCTGTTTTTGTGTTTGGTATTCGTGAGTAGCTGCCCATCGCTATGATCGTTTCATTCTCATTCTCCATTATCGTGCCAACTATACTCATCTCATTGACATAGTCTATCACAACATATGGCCATATACGTCTGAGAGGCATAAGGTTTAGTGAACCTAGATATCTTCTTTTGATACTTTCTTTTGAGAGAGAGTAGAAAAAGTGTTGCTTCAGGGTTACGTCTGAAGGCCTTATCGGCCGGAGCAGAACTTTCGACCCGTCCTTTAGAGTTACATATCGCTTTAACTCTTCAGGATATTCTATCTCTGGGAATGGTAAAACCTCTTTTGGAACATAATTACGCTTTTTAGCCCAATTAAGAAGTCTATTCCTAAATTTGGGATTCGCGATGCTGATTAGTGAAAGAGCTCTTTCTCTTATGGTTTTGCCTCTAAGGTGGGCTACGCCATATTCTGTAACAACATAATCTACATCACCCCTAGTTAAGACCACTCCGGCCCCTCTAGTTAGAAACTCCTTTATACGTGAAATCTTGCCGTCTTTAGCGGTTGACGGTATTACAGTTATGGCTTTTCCCTCTTCAGAGAGCATGGCTCCCCTCATGAAGTCTGCTTGTCCACCTAAACCACTATAAAATTTATATCCTAAGGAGTCTGCGCAAACTTGACCAGTTAAATCCACTTCTAAAGCTTGATTTATCGCCACCATCTTTCTATGCTGGCTGATAATAAGCGGATTATTCACGTAATCCGACTCATAAAATTCCACCATCGGATTATTATCTATAAAATCATACAATCTCCTAGTTCCCATCGCAAATGAGGCAATTATTTTACCTCGGTTTATTGTCTTCTTTGCGCATGTTATGACCCCCTCCTCAACTAGATCCACAACTCCTTCTGTAAGCAACTCAGTATGTATTCCAAGATCCTTCTTATCTGTTAAAGAGCTTAAAATCGCATCTGGAATACTTCCTATGCCTATCTGAAGAGTTGATTCATCATCAACAAGCTCTGAAACATATTTCGCAATTCTATCCGAAACTATATCCTGCTCGGGACGTGGAGCTTCAAGTAAAGGCTCGTCATGCTCAACAATTATATCTATGTTATTAACGTGGATGAAGCTGTCGCCTAAAACCCTAGGCATCCGTCGGTTAACCTGAGCGATTACAAGCTTCGCATTTTCAGCAGCGGTTTTTGTAATTTCAACAGACACTCCTAGGCTACAAAATCCATGTTCATCTGGAGGTGTAACTTGAATCAAAGCAACATCAATGGGAACTAATCCTCTCCTTATGAGTCGTGGAAGCTCCGATAGGAAAACGGGAGTGTAATCAGCTCTTCCCTCCGCTACGGCTTTACGCGTGTTTATCCCAACAAAGAAGGCGTTCATGCGGAATCTATTTGAATACATTGGTTTTGTGTATGGAGCCACACCAAGGGTGTGTACATGAAGAATCTCATTATCAGCTAGATGATCAGCCTTTTCAACTAAGCCTCTAACCAGATATTGAGGTTCACCGCATGCGGAACCAATGAAAATGTGATCTCCAGTCTTTATGTAGCTTAAAGCCTCTTTTAAACTCATCTTCTTATCATCATAGGGTCTACAGCGTAAGGGTTCTTTCTCAGTCATCTAGTATTTTCCTCTCCAATCCTTGAATTAAGCTTCTTATCGCTTAATAATCAGCTCATGAATAACAGTATCATAACTCTGATGCTTGAATTAAAGTATTTCTGCTCTATTAAAAATGAGAGGTCTTGAGAAATGGTTGCTAGATAGTTTGGAAGAAAGCATTAATTAACTCCTTTATTAAAAGCGGAACAATTCAAAATTTTTAGTTTTAGAATTAGACTACATTAATTAAGGTAGCTAGATATATATCTGTGTGTTCATCTAGCAATAAATAAAGTCTTAGAACGCATGTTAAGCGATGAGGGCGGCTCATGAAACTTGATGCATTCTTCAATCCAAAATCGATTGCGGTCATCGGTGCAAGTAGGGAACCGCATAAAGTCGGCCATAGAGTTTTTAGAAACCTAATTGAATCCGGCTTCAAAGGAAATTTATATCCAATAAATCCTAATGCAAATAAGCTTCTAGGTCTAAAATGTTATAAGAGTGTTTTAGATGTTCCCAGCGAAATTGATCTAGCAGTTATAGTTGTTCCAGCAAGAATTGTGCCTTCAGTAGTTGAAGAGTGCGGACTAAAGGGAGTTAGGGGGATAATTATAATTTCCGCAGGATTCAGCGAGGTTGGCAGAGAAGGAGCTCGGTTAGAGCGTGAAGTCATAAACATATGTCGGAAATATGGAATGCGAATGCAAGGGCCAAACTGCCTGGGTTTGATAAGCGTTCAAAGCCACGTTAATGCGTCATTTGCGCCAACCATGCCTATGCCGGGGAACATAGCCTTTATCTCTCAAAGCGGCGCTCTTGGAAGCACAATATTGAATTGGGCAATAAGAAATGAGATAGGCTTTACAAAATTTATAAGCTTAGGTAATGAAGCTGACTTGAACGCTACGGATTTCTTAGAGGCGTTGGAGGATGATGAGGAAACAAAAGTCATCGGACTATATATGGAGGGAGTTAAGGAAGGGAAACGCTTCATTGAAGTTGCCAGAAGAGTCGTCAGGAAAAAACCTATAATCGCAATAAAAGCTGGCACAACAGACGCTGGAATAAGAGCTGTTTCATCTCATACTGGTTCATTGGCAGGTTCAGACACAGCTTTTTCAGCAGCGTTTAGAAAAGCAGGGATAATAAGAGTCAACACTCTGGAAGAGCTCTTTAATCTCGTTTTAGCATTTGGTTCCCAACCCGTTCCGAAAGGCAATAAAGTTTTAATAGTGACTAACGGCGGCGGACCGGGCATACTTGCCGCTGATGCATGTGAAAAGATGGGTCTTGAGCTGCCTCTACTGGAACATGAGATTAGAGAAGAGTTACGAAAACTTATGCCGCCGCATGCAAGCTTGAATAATCCGCTGGATGTTTTAGGGGATGCTGATGAGAACCGCTATAGACTAGCCGTGGAGGCTGGATTGAAGAGTAATAATGTTGATGGAATCATTGTTATTTTAACCCCTCAAGCTGTAACACCATGCGAGAAGGTTGCTGAAGTTTTGGTTGAATTGGGAAAAACCTCAGAGAAGCCCCTTATTGCCTCCTTCATGGGATTTGAGGAAACCTCTAATATTATTAAAATTCTTAAGAGGGGGCAAGTACCCAATTATGCCTTTCCAGAGGCAGCAGCATTTGTACTTAAATCAATGTATGACTATAACCTTATCTTAAGCTTGCCAGCTGAAGAACACGTACCTAAAGTAAAGATTGATGAAGCTGAGATTAAGGGGATAATTGAAAAAGCTAGATCGAAGGGACGTTCAAACCTTACAATTGATGAATCCATTAAGGTTGCTAAGGCTGCTGGCATACCGGTGCCTAAGGCGACTATAGCTAGGAGTAAAAAAGAAGCTGGTGAACTTGCTGAGGAGATAGGTTATCCAATTGTCATGAAAATTGTTTCACCTGACATACTGCATAAAACTGATATCGGCGGCGTGATTTTAGGCGTTAAAAGCCGTGAAGAAGCGGAGGAGAGCTATGATATTCTCTTAAGAAGGGCGCATCTATTAATGCCCCATGCAAAGGTGATGGGCGTCCTACTGCAGAAAATGGTTCCAGCTGGAAGAGAAGTAATCGTTGGCGCCATTAGAGACAGACAGTTCGGTCCATTAATAATGTTTGGTTTAGGCGGCATATACGTTGACTTTCTGAGAGATGTGTCTTACCGTTTATGTCCCCTAACAAGAGCTGAAGCTGCTAAAATGATTGAGGAGACAAAAGCTTATGTGCTTCTTAGAGGAGTTAGAGGCGAGCCGCCCTCAGATATAGATGCTGTAATAGATGTTATGCTTAGGATAGCGCAAATTATGGTTAGCTTTGAGGAGATAGTTGAAATGGAAATTAACCCCCTGTTTGTTTATAAAAGTGGTGAAGGATGTCTTGGAGTAGATATAAGAATAACGATCACCTCTAAATATAATAGATAGTTGTGAGAGAGGCTAGAGATCATGGTTAAAGAGGCAATATATATCGCGTCAACCGAAGAAAACTCGGGGAAAAGCATTATAGCGATACCCTTAGCGTCAATAGCGAAAGAACTGAATATAAGCGTTGGATACTTTAAGCCTATAAGCCTAAGTCCGTCTCTCGTTCTCGGAAAAGGACACGTAGACGAAGATGTTGAAGTTATGAAATCTACCCTAAAACTAGAATACGATAGCAGTCTTCTATGTCCACTTTCACTCAAAAGAGACAACTTTCTCGAAGAATTCGCTGAGGCAAACATCAAATTGTACGCTAATAAAATAGTTGAATCCTATAGGAGGGTCTCCGAAAATAGGGATATCATGCTTATTGAAGGTTCACGTAGCCTTTCAGTCGGCTCCTTTCTAGGATGCTCCGTTCCTAAGCTCGCAAAAGACTTCAACGCTAAGATACTTCTCGTTGTAAAGTTTAAGGGAGACTCTATTGTCGACGAAATAATGCAAGCCCAAGACTATTGCATAAGATGGGGAACAAAAATCTTCGGAGTTGTATTAAACCGTATCCCCCAAGATAGAATAAAACGTGCTGAACAGATAATTAAACCTTTCATTGAAAAACATGAAATTAAAGTTCTAGGTTTGATTCCTGAAAATAAAAGTTTAAGCGCCCCAACAGTTAGAGAAATATGCGACTTCATCGGCGGCCGAATCCTAGCTGGTAAGGATGGACTGGATAGAACCATTGAAGCGGTTCTTATAGGTGCTATGACACCTGAAAGCGCAACCAAATACTTCCATAGAACAGTTAACGAGCTTGTAATAACTGGCGGTGATAGAACAGACATAATCCTAACAGCCCTAGAAACCGGCGTATCAGCCATAGTGTTAACTGGAAATCTATATCCAAGCGTTAAGGTATTTCCAAAGGCGGATCAACTTAATGTTCCATTAATACTTGTACCCTATGACACTTACACAACACTCCAGCACGTCCAGAAGATCATTGGGAGAATAAAGCCTAAAGATTCTAGGAGAATATCCATAGCTACAAACCTTATTAAAGAGCATGTTGACTGGAAGCATATATTACAAATCGGAATGTAATTATAGCATAAGAAGGGAAGCTAAAGGTCGAAGTAAAGATTCACTTATATAATCTCCTAGCTTATTTCATGGTTGAAAAAGAAAAACAGTTATTCCCATCAACGGAGTGATTCAGTTTGGAGACAAGAATTAGACAGCCGATTGTCTGCGTTCTTGGGCATGTTGACACTGGGAAAACTCTACTTCTCGATCAAATCAGAAAAAGTAGCGTTCAAGCCCGTGAAGTCGGAGGCATGACTCAGCATATAGGAGCAAGCTTCTTCCCGACAGAAACACTTAGGGAAATTGCTGGCCCCTTTCTGAAGATGGTTGGCGGCGAAATAAAGATTCCCGGTCTCTTAGTGATAGATACTCCGGGGCACGAGGCTTTTGCAAACCTCAGGCGTAGAGGAGGGGGAATAGCCGACATAGCTATACTTGTTATAGACGTAATGAAGGGGTTTGAAGCCCAAACCTATGAGGTTATTGAAATCCTAAAATCTAGGAAGACTCCTTTTCTAGTAGCCGCAAACAAGATTGATCGTATCCCCGGATGGAAAAGCTATCCGAACGCTCCATTTTTGGAATCCTATAGAAGACAGGATCCAGCTGTTAGACAGGAGCTAGATAATTACTTATATAGGATAATCGGGAAGTTCTCTGAACTATCTTTTAGAGCTGACAGATTTGATAGAATAAAAGATTTTACAAAAACTGTTGCGCTTATACCGACAAGCGCTAAAACAGGGGAGGGCATACCAGAGTTAATAGCTGTACTCGCAGGGTTAACTCAGCAATTTCTACGGAGAAGACTGCAAACAACAAGCGGACCAGCTAAAGGAACAGTTCTAGAGGTTAAGGAGGAGGTAGGATTAGGCGTAACCGTAAATGCGATAATTTACGATGGAATTCTGAGGAAGGGTGATATAATAGTGCTTGGAGGAAAAGAAAAACCAATCGTAACAACTGTTCGAGCAATCCTAATGCCCAAACCCCTAGATGAAATTAGAGATCCAAGGGAACGATTTTCTTCGGTTAACGAGGTTTCAGCCGCTGCGGGAATCAAAATTGTTGCGCCAAACCTCGAGGATGCCCTTGCTGGCGCACCGATTTACGTCGCTTCTTCAAGAGAGGAAATAGATAAGTACACTAGAGAAATTTTAGAGGAGATTGCGAAAATACGTGTATCAACAGAGATTGATGGGGTAATCCTAAAGGCTGACGCATTAGGGTCTTTAGAGGCTATAGCTGAGAGCTTAACTAGGAATGGAGTTCCCATCAGATTGGCGGATGTCGGCGACGTTTCGAAAAGGGATGTAACCGAGGCTTTAGTTGTTAGGGAAAAAGAACCTCTTTACGGCGTTATCTTAGCCTTTAACGTTAGGGTTCTTCCAGACGCGGAGGAGGAAGCTAAAGCCCGTAAAATACGCATTTTTAGGCATAATGTTATCTATCATTTAATTGACGGATACCTTAAATGGTTAAAGAGTGAAAAGGAAGCTCGTGAAAGAAGCGAGTTTGATAGGTTAATTAAACCAGCAAAGATAAAAGTTTTACCCGGTTATATCTTCCGCAGATCTAAACCAGCCATAGTGGGAATTGAAGTTTTAGCTGGCCGCATTAAACCTAAAATACGTCTGATAACAAGTGAAGGGAAAGATTTAGGTGAGATATTACAGATACAGGATAAAGGAGCCTCTATCCCGTATGCTGAAACAGGACAGCAAGTTGCAATTTCAATAGATAAACCTACAGTTGGACGCCACTTCGATGAAGGCGACGTACTTTATGTTAATGTTCCCGAGCAGCATGCAAGATTATTGAATACGAAGTTTAGAGATAAATTAAGCGCTGAAGAACTGGAAGTTTTAAACGAGCTAATCACAATTATGAGGAAGAAAGTGCCTCTTTGGGCATCTGGATATTAAACCATTATTGACCACGTTTATTCGATACTTTCACTCCAAATCTCTTCGAATTCTCTCTCAAATACTTCAGCAATTTTTTCGCTTCTTATTATAATGAGGTTCTCATCATTGTATTCTTCAGCATTCATCGACCAATTGTAGCTTCCAGTGAAAACTATTTCCCCATCTATTATCATAACCTTGTTATGCATGAGCTTCGGATTTGTGTCATTGCGCACCGGAACCCCCTCTTCCCTTAGCCTCCAGTACTCACTCCACCGATTTATTTGATTTCTTTCAAAAACCACCTTAACATCGACCCCTCTCTTGTAAGCATTAATGAGTTCTTCACTTATCGAGTCTAATGTAAAACTGTAGATTAGCACATGGATAGACTTGTTTGCGCTTCTTATCCATTTGAGAATTGCGTCTTCACATCCACCTTTAGGCGAAAAATAGATTCCTATAATCTTTATCTCTAGCTGTGCTTCTAGATTTACTATACGATTTTGAAGAAAAGCTATTTCAGATTCATAGATAGCTATCTTCTTTTCGTATGCCGTTATATTATTTTCTAGCCATCTTTGCAGATCGTTAATTGAAGCATTTAGCTCTTCGATTTGCTTCTCTCTTTCAGTTAACTCCGACTCTAAACTTTCTATTTTTTCCTCATATTGCGCAACGCTTAGGTAATTTCCAACAGCTAAGCCGACTATAAAGACAATTATGATTAAAGCCGAATAGATTAGATTTTTCCTCAGAAGCATTCCCCTCCTCGGATTGACAATCTTCAAATAAAAAGAGGTGCATCAATTAAATTAAGCTATGAGCTATGTTGTTTTTCCTCTGCTAGAACTATTTCTTAATTTATTAGATTAGAGAATTAATAGTCTATTTTAGTCCACGCGTAATCCAAATACGTGTTAAAACCGTTAGGTTAGTTAGTATCGCTAACACTAGGAGCGTGATGAAAATTTGGTTTAAAATTCCACCCAGCATAACTATAAAAAGACGGACATCTCTGCTTGCAGCATAAGCTGCGAAACCTTTGTTAAAGGTTATTCCCAATTTAGATTTTGCATGCGCTGCACTATAGCTCACCAACAGGGATCCAATTAAAGCAACGACGCCTACCATAACGTAAATCATATTTCTCGTATCGCTGATGAAGAAAAGATGACATATCATCCCCAATAGGATGGATGCATCAGCATAGCGGTCTAATACGGTATCTAGGAAGCCGCCGAAAGGCGATATCCGGTTGGTGATCGCGGCTAGATCTCCATCAGCTCCATCCATTATTGATGAGAATTGCGCTAGGATCCCGCCTAATATTGGGCGATGGAAGAAGAAAGCCAGTCCGGAAGTAAATGCTATTAGGAAGCTTAAAATGCTTATGTGATTGGGGGTTATTGTTGGGAATTTAGCTAAGAACCTTGCTATGGGACGGGAAAATTTTCGGTTTATATATTGTGAAACTATTCCATCCCACTCTCTGGGCATTTTAAAGCACCACGTAGAAAAGATTCAACAAATTCTATATCTTGTTTGGTGTCAATATCAAACCAAAAATGTCCGGTGATATTGCATCCCCAAACAGGTTTAACATTCAAGCTTAAATATTTTATACAGTCGGTTATTGTCAGGTCGGGTTTCTGCCTTTCCAATTGGTAAATAACGTTAAAAATCGCGTTATCGAGTATGAATAATCCGGTGTCAACAGCATTCCATTTTGGGATATTCTTTCCTATGTCAACTATGTAACCTTTCTGGTTGATTAGAACTTTGGTTGCATCCTTAACCTGTGGGGGATAACAAGGGTTCTTATCTATGCATAAAAGCGGATGCCGATTAATGTTTTCTATAGCTTTCTCTATAATGGCTTTATTAAAGAGGTGATCTCCCATCAATAAAAAGAAGGGGGTTTCATCATGGAGGGCGGCTTCCGCAGCCTTCAGTGAAATTGCGTTTCCAAGCATGTAGCGGCTGTTATGGCAGTATTTAATTTTTACACCTAGATGCGTCCCGTCTTTTAGATATCTCCGGATTTGATTGCCCAAATAGCCTGTGACTATTACAATGTTTTCTATTCCAGAGCTCTTAAGCGCATTTAGGGAGTATTCGATTATCGGCTTCCCCAAAATTTTGGTTAGAGGTTTTGGGATTTGTTCGGTGTGGGGGCGGAGACGCGTCCCCATTCCAGCTGCCAATAGTACAGCAGTTATCATCTCTGTCTCATCGTTCTCTCTTTCCCTCTATGAACTCCTCAACCCATTGTCTTGCTATGTAATCCGGCACCTGTACTGGTGGATGCTTGAATGCGTAGGATGAAATACTGATTAATGGACCGCTTACTCCTCTGTCGAGAGCTATTTTAACTGCTCTTATAACGTCTATGACGACGCCTGCGCTGTTCGGCGAATCCTGAACCTCAAGTCTCGCCGTTAATGTCACAGGCTGATTCCCGAATTTTCTACCTTTGATGTAAATGTAGCATACTTTCCTATCTTTGAGGAATGGAACGTAATCGGAGGGGCCTATTCTCGTCGGCATATCATAGGAAACCAAGCTGGTTACGGCTTCGGTTTTGCTTATTCTTTTAGTTTTCAATCTTTCCTCCATAAGCATATTCAGGAAATCAGTATTTCCTCCAATGTTAAGCTGGTATGTTTCATCGATAACAGCTCCTCTTTCAGTGAACAGATTCACCAGCGTTCTATGCAGGATTGTTGCACCAATCTGGCTTTTTATGTCATCGCCAGCGATCGGTATTCCCGCCTTTTCAAATTTAGCCGCCCATTCTTTATCGCTTACAATGAACTCTGGTATACAGTTAACAAAGGATACCCCAGCTTTAAGGGCGGCTTCTGCATAATAGCGGGTGGCATTGTAGCTGCCAACTGGTAGAAAGTTTATCAGCATATCCGCCTTCGTCTCTTTTAGAATGGAAACCACGTCCACTGGATCATATTCAGATTCAGAGTACGCTTTGAAAGGTTCCTTCATATGTGGAGCGACACCGTCAAGGATGGGTCCTGGGAAAACTTTGGCACCTAGTTTAGGTACTGACTTAACGAATCTTACGCAGCTGTTCGGTTCGGTGAATATTGCTTCACTTAAATCCTTACCTATCTTCTGCTTGTTTATATCGAAAGCAGCCACGAACTTTATGTCCCTAATGTGATAGCCTCCGAAGTTTACGTGCATTAGCCCTGGAACCTTCTCGTCGTCCTTAGCGTTTTTATAGTATTCTACTCCCTGAACTAAGGCTGAGGCGCAATTACCAACTCCAGCTATGGCGACCCTAATCTCCATTATTCTTCACCTCCAGGGAAATAATATATGATACATATTACTGCTCAACGGCAGATCGAAATATAAAGGAGTTTTATATGGATCTCAACCCGAGAGCAGTAAATACATAATTATATTTTACACTTAAATTAGAAATAGCAATTTGTCTTATAAATTTTTTGGGATTTTATCAAAAATTTAGTAAAAATAATGCTGTTTTTCAACAAAATAAAAAGGGAGAATTTAGCGATTGTTGTATATTTTGTTACTTGTATAGGGATACGAATCTTCTTATAGATCTATCGTAGGTTTTCTCAACTTCCGGTGGGAAGAAGCATGCTGGTAGCTCACCATGCCTTCTATGGTTGAGTATGCACTCACAACATATGCCTTTAATGTCGCATGGATAAGTACATGGACAATTCTCTAAGTTAATTTTCATGTTTGGACACGGTTTTCTCTCCATGCAGACGCCTCCTAACTTTCTAAGGGAATTTATTTCGCTTTAGCTCCTAAAGAGTATTTCGCATTCAATCGACATATTAACTAAAAAGAAAAATATTTAATCAACGTAGCGCTATGAAATCCGTTAATTTTCATGTTAGAGGAAAAATATAATATACAGCCCGCAATCCTTAAATAATTGGCTTAATCCAGAATATGTCTGATCTAGGGTGGAAATACTTTGAGTGGAGAACAAGGTAAGTATCTGCTCTTCGGAAAATGGAGTTTCGAGGGCATTAAAGTAGAGGATTCTGGGCTTAAGAGGTATATATCGCTTAAGCCGATTCTAGTGCCTCATTCCATGGGGAGGCATGAACATCATAGATTTCAGAAGTCAGAGCTTAACATAGTTGAGAGGTTTGTTAATCAGCTTATGCGCCCAGGTAAGAACGCTGGGAAAAAGGCTAGAGCTATAAAATTTGTGAAGAACGCTTTTGAAATAATTCATCTCCAAACTGGTAGGAACCCAATAGAAGTTTTCGTTAAAGCTATTGAGAATGCCGCTCCATGTGAGGATACTACGAGAATCATGTATGGTGGGATAGTTTATCATCAAGCTGTTGACATATCTCCCCAAAGGAGGGTTGATCTAGCCCTACGTTTCATAGCTGAAGGCGCTAGATTAGCCGCCTTTAGCAATCCAAAATCTTTTGAAGAATGTTTGGCTGAAGAGATAATTCTAGCTGCAAATAAAGATATTAAAAGCTATGCTATACAGAAAAAGAATGAGATGGAGAGAATAGCTCTACACGCCCGCTAGTAGCTCATCTAAACCTCTTCCGGTAATTGTTAAATATTTTTGTTTCATTAAATTAAGTTCTAAAAAGACTGATGACTTTACTTGGAAGGTTGATTATGAAACTGCTCATAGAGAATGGGGTTGTTTATGACCCATTGAATAACGTTGACGGCGAAGTGATGGACATATGCGTTAAAAACGGCAGAATAGTTGAGAAAATTAATGAACACGACGCCAAGATAATTGACGCCTCCGAAATGATTGTTATGCCTGGCGGAGTTGATATACATACTCACATAGCTGGTGCGGAGGTTAATTCTGGGAGACTTTTGAGACCTGAAGATCACGTTTATGATGTTGAGCCTAAAACTCCTATAACTAGATCTGGTGTTGGTCATTCTGTTCCCTCAACCTTTACAACTGGATATCGCTATGCCCGAATGGGCTACACGATGATTTGTAATCCTTCCATGCCTCCTCTAGAAGCTAGACATACCCATGAGGAGCTTGAAGACACACCTATCGTTGATAAGGCAACTTTTCCACTCCTAGGCGATTGGTGGTTTGTTTTAGAATATTTAAGAGATGGATTAATTGAGGAATGTGCTGAACATGTAGCGTGGATGATAAATGCAACGAAGGGTTACGCGATTAAAATAGTCAATCCAGGAGGCTTAGAGGCATGGGGTTTCGGAGGGAACGTTAGAGACTTAGATGATCCAGTTCCAAACTTCAATATAACGCCTAGAGAAATAATCCGCGGATTATGCAAAATAAACAAGATTCTTAATCTGCCGCACACAATTCACGTTCACACAAATAGGTTAGGTCAGCCCGGCAACTACATTACAACAATAAAGACCATGGAATGCGTAAAAGATTTGGCGGAATCCAATAAGCCATCAATTCACATAACACATTGTCAATTCAGCGCTTTTAAAGGTGACAGCTGGCAGAACATGAGGTCTGGAGCTGAGGAAATAGCCAAATATGTTAATGGAAATGCCCATGTCACCTTAGATATGGGTCAAGTTATTTTCACAGATACAACAACAATGACCGCTGATGGACCATGGCAGTATACGCTTTATGAACTCAGTGGAAACAAGTGGGTTAACCACGATGTGGAGGTTGAAACAAGCTCAGGCATAGTTCCCTTTAGATATAGACGGAGAAATTACGTTCATGCAATAATGTGGTCTATTGGATTAGAACTCTCTCTTCTAGTGGAAGATCCATGGAGAATCTATTTAACCACCGATCATCCAAACGGTGGGCCCTTCACATCTTATCCGAGAATAATATCTTGGCTTATGAGCAAAAGGGCAAGAGAACGAACTCTCAAGAGGATTAATGAAAAAGCTAGAGCTCGCTCCCTTCTTCCAAGCATAGATAGAGAATACACGTTTTATGAAATAGCTATAGCCACTAGAGCTGGTCAAGCTAAGGCTTTAGGCCTAAAAAATAAGGGTCATTTAGGTGTAGGGGCTGATGCGGATATAGCCATATATAATGTGAACCCGAAGGAAGTTGACCCTTCTAGGGATTATAAAGCTATCCGCAAAGCCTTTTCTAAAACGGCATACACCATTAAGAATGGAGAGATAGTTGTTAAAGATGGAGAAGTAGTTAAAACGTTAAATGGAAAAACCTACTGGATTAATTTTGAGCAATTATCGCTTGAAAATAATTCATCCGGCCATTCAAAGGTAATAATGGATCTAAAAAGAAAATTTCGGGAGTACTGGACCGTTGAGTTTGAAAACTACTTTATTCCAGAGAGCTATATTGGTCCCTCAACGCCAATATTTGTTAAGATGGGGGTGTGAGAAATCATCTTCCAGATTGCACCAAAATATCAATTTAAAGTTCCAGTTTATGCGGAATGCATATCTCCGGACGTATTTGATGGAAAAAGCTTGGATGAAATAGCTAAGTTGAAAGTTTGGGAAGGAAATAGGAATCGCCCTCTAAACGATTTATTCAGTATTAAATATGGAAAAGAAAACGAGCCGTCTACCGATGAAATGGTGATAAATCTTATTGGCGACTTCAGTAAAGTTCGAAGGGTTGGAGCCAACATGACTAATGGGAAAATAATTGTTGACGGAAATATAGGTATGCATCTAGGAGAGAAGATGATTGGCGGCGAAATAATCGTTAATGGAAATGCTGACTCATGGACTGGAAGCTCAATGAAAGACGGAAGAATTGAGATAAAAGGTTCAGCTGGAGACTATATTGGCGCACCCTATCGAGGCAGTGTTGAGGGAATGGAAGGCGGATTAATAATTGTGCATGGGAATGCGGGTAGAGAAGCCGGTTGCCTAATGAAGGGAGGACTAATTAAAATTTATGGTTCAGTTAAACATTTCTTAGGTGTAAACATGATTAACGGAACCATACTTGTTAAGGGGGATTCCGCTGGTAAAGCTGGAGCTGGAATGCGGAATGGAAAAATAATAATATGCGGTCATATTCCATCAATCCTGCCAACCTTCACAATAGACGGCATAAGACCCCACGCTAAAGCTAACGGAGAAAAAATCCCGGGTCCCTTCTATCGATTTATAGGCGACATAGCTGATAATGGTGAAGGAAAACTCTTCATATCTAAAACCAGAAACCCACACCTAAAATTCTACGAAAAATATTTACAATAAAAAAGTGGGTAGATAAACTTGTCCATTCCAAGCGTGAATAAAGAAGCTATAAAAATCGTCAAAAAAATCTGTGAAAAACCAGAGAAATACAACGTTACCGTAAATAGAAGTAGTTCCGGAGCACTCATTATTGATGCTGGAATAAAAGCTAGAGGAGGATTCCTAGTAGGGCGGTTAATAACAGAAATATGTCTAGGAGGACTCGGCGAAGCATATTTTTCATCAATGAGAGTGGGTGAAATAGAACTTCCTTCAATAACAGTTTACACAGATCACCCATCAATTTCAACTCTAGGTTCACAGCTCGCCGGATGGAGAATCAAAGTTGATGGATATATGGCTATAGGTTCCGGACCAGCTAGAGCCTTAGCATTAAAACCGAAAAAAATCTATAATAAGATAAAATATAGGGATAACGCTGGAGAAGCTGTGCTTGTTTTAGAAACCTCCAAGGAACCGCCTGAAAATGTTGTGGAGGCGATCTCCTCCTCCTGCCGAATACCGCCTGAAAATCTTTTCCTAATACTTACTCCAACATCTTCAGTTGCCGGCTTAACGCAGATTTCAGGCAGAATAGTTGAAACAGGAATACATAAACTTGCCGAGTTGGGTTTTGATCCTAATGTCATATTATATGCTTGGGGGCAAGCGCCCATACTTCCCGTTCACCCCGACAGTATTGAATCCATGGGTAGAGCGAACGATGCAATACTATATGGTGGAGTAGCACATTACATATTGAGCCATGAAAATGACGAATACTTAAAGAATCTCGTCGAGAAGGCAGTTTCCTCAGTCTCAAAAGATTATGGAAAACCATTTTCGGAGATATATAAGGCAGCTAATCAAGATTTCTATAAAATAGATCCGCAAATATTTGCCCCAGCAAAAATCGTAGTAACAAATGAGAAGTCAGGGAAAACCTTCATCGCTGGAGGAATAAACGAAAAAATTCTTCTCCAGTCTATCGGATTTTCCTCATAAAGCTGCTAATATATCACTAAACATTTTCTATCCAGCTAGAACCGCTCTCAGTTACTTCCTTCTTCCAAATAGGCACTTCATGCTTTAATCTTTCAATAAGCTCTACTAGTGACTTAAACCCTTCCTTTCTATGTTTGGATGCGACTAAAGCGTATACTGTATCTTCACCAACTTTAGCCGAGCCTACTTTATGTTCAACTATGACATCAATTATCCCATATTTATCTTTCAAATCCATAATTATATTCTCCAGAGACTTTACAGCCATTTCTTCGTAGGCTTCATACTCAAGCCTCAAAACTTTCTCTCCTTTATTGCTTATCCCCCTTACTGAACCTACAAAAACAATTACGGAACCTATCTCATCCGAAGTTTTCTTGATTTCATCTAATAGACTATTTAGATCATCGAGTTTTTCGGAGATTTTAATCTTCATCTTCTCCTCCCCCAACTGGCGGGAGAATTGCTATTTCGTCGCCATCTTTAAGCTCATATGAGAGCTCCCGACTTTTCCCTCCAACCAATATGACGTAGTTTTTAAGAATTGGGATCCCCTTCCTATCTACAGCAATCTCATCTCTGATCGTTACAAAGATGCTTTCTTTCCAATCCTTAGCTACGTCCCTATGCTTACTCGGTATATGATTAAGAAGGAGATCTGCTAATGTAGCATTATCAACCTGATACTCCTCTTCTCTAACATTTAAAAGCTCACGTAATCTGCCGAAAAATTTAACCTTCACTTTAATCATGAAGTCACCCTCCGACAAATAGGATGATGAAAAATTTAACCCTTTTCCCCTAAAGTGCTGAGGTTAGGTAATTGGGAAGCTGATGGTTTGAAGAGAGCGCCTCTTTTTAATCCATTTTTTTTCCAATATTTTTTATTAAGGGACTTTTCATTTTGAAAAAGACTTTTCAACCTTCCAAGTTTAAGGGTAGTTCGCAACTAGGCTAGCTAAGGTTTCCTATTAAGCTTATAAAATCTCTTTTCATAAGGACTTTTATTTCTATATCTTCTTGCATATCTACGCCTCTCTAAATTTTTGAGACGGGCTTGCAGAATCGCCATCTTACTCTTCGACGGTTTTCTAGGTTTCTTAAGGTTGATTCTGGCTTTTATGGCTAGAGACTTGAACTTTGATAATGAACCACATTTCTTGCGCTTTCTTATAATCTTATTTTCTTTTATCTCGCTTTTTTCCTCTTTAAGAAACGTAACAATCTTTTCTTTAAGATTAACTTCTCCAACTTTCCATCCGACCGTCAACCAATATTCGGATGGTGAGCGGCCGTCAACGTTGTTCCACCAGTACTTACGCTTGTATGCCGAGCCTGGTAGCTTATCACCAATAATATTTTCTATTTTGGTGAATGATAAAGTAACCTTATTACAGAATTTGCCTTTTTTAGCGAGAAAAACACTAAGATAAGAGTACTTACTTTTTGGAGCATGCGGGAAAATTCTTCTAACAGCGCATCTTAAACATATTATTTCGCCCTTTTCATTTAAAATAACGCAGTTACCGCAGTAATTCATCCCACAATGATTACATTTATGAAGCATGCTACTTGGATAGGTTTCCTCACAAAGTGCACATACATTGCCTACAGGGAAAAATTTTGGACTTGACAAATCAATCGCTCTCTTAAGAGAGAAGAAATCTAACAAAATTATATAAAAATGTTCCTCCCAATAATTACTGGGGAGGTTGATTATGAAAAGCACACCTATCGGCATAGCTTTAATCAATGATGAAAGAGAGCACGTTTGGAGGGCTAACGCTCAAGAGTGTATGGAAGTCGTTCATAAATGGGCTGAAATAATCCGGAAGGGCGTTAAAAACATTGATGGAACATCCCCTGAGGTTGTTGTAGGTTCAGAAACTATAACCTCCATTAGAACCGCCCAGAAAGTCGGCGAGGAGCTTGTTAAAGCAAACTGTAAACAGATAATACTCTGCTTTTACGTCTGGAATTTTCCCTTCTTGGTTTGGCCCTTCATTAATACTGTTGGAAGAGACAAACCACTCCTATGCCTTTCAAATAATAGCGGCAAATATCCTGGAAATGTAGGTTTGCTTGCAACCGATGGAGCTTTAAGACAAGTTGGAATAAGAACCCATAGGATAATAGGCAACATGGATGATCCGGAGGTGCGGGCGAAAGTTATAGACTGGGTTAGAGCCGCGCAGGCTTACACAACAATCCAAAATGAGGTTTACGGTATGTATGGTGGCCACTCGATGGGTATGGAAACCGGATACTTCCATCTGGTTCCAATAATAAAGACCTTTGGTGTAACGGTTCGCCAAATCGACCAGCTTCTGCTTGTAGAAAAAATGAAAGAGGTTGATGAGAGAGAAGTTGATAAAGCAATGAAATGGTTCGCTGAATTACTTGGCGATAGAATAAGATATGATGGAAAAATGCTAACGCCTGAAACATTAAGGAAGCAGATACGCCTATACCTAGCGATGAAGATGATAAATGAAGAAAAGGGATTCGACTTCTGCGGATTGAAGGGGCAAAGGGAGCTATCAGAATATGTCTGTATAGGCGACGTTGCTGAGATGCTTATGAACGACCCATATGATTGGAATGGAAGAAAAGAGCCAACTGTATGCGCCACAGAAGCTGATTCGCTTGCAGCTGTAACGATGCAGCTACTAAAATACATTAGTGGCGGACTTCCAGTCCTATTCATGGATGTTCGCCTATATCACCCAGATAAGGACTTATGGGACTTCTGTAATTCCGGAAACCATGCAAGCTGGTATGCCTCAAGAAGCATGGATCCCAAAGAGAACTTTAAGAAAATAACATTTCACCCAGCATTAGAATATTACTTTAAAGCTGGAGGAGCCTCAGTTGAATTTGACGCAGCACCCGGACCCATAACTTTCGCCCGTCTAGGATTATGGGATGATAAACTTTACATGGTTATTGTTTTAGGCGAAGCCGTTGAGTTGCCGCCTGAAGAACGTAAGGCAATAAATGAAGAGACAAATCCAACGTGGCCTCATGTTCACGCTAAGCTCCATTGTAGCTTTGATGAATTCATAGAAGTATTTCCATGCAATCACATACTTGGCGTAGCTGGAAACCATGTGAGATCTCTAAAGTATCTATGTGAGATAGCAGGTATAGAGCCCATAATACTCGGTTCAGAAGCGCAGAAATATAGCAAACCTCTCTGGAAGCGTATAACTTAAAAATAAAATCTCATAAATCTCTATTTTTATTTGATTCTTAACATTATTATTTCAAGTTCTCTGGCAAACTTCGTTTCTAAAAGATTGCTTACGTTTCCAAGAGCATATTCAACTTTTACGTCGAAGTGTATTTCACCAAGAAACTTTTCGCCTAGGGATTCAACCTCATATTTAATATAGGTTGAATCATCCATTTTCATATTCTCTATAACACCGGTAATGGGGGCTTTTAGGCTCTTCAGCAGATTAATAAGTTTTCTAACAGTTTCAAAAGCCATTTTTGAAGGGGAAGTTACTATGAGAAAATTAGCTTTCTTAATATACTTTAATACATCAAGCATTAAATCGCTTATTCCAGGCGGCATATCGATTACCAGAAAATCTAGGTTTCCCCATCGAGTAATGGCGAGTAACTCTAGGAAGGCATTGGATAGATCGGTTCCTCTTAACGGTGAAACTTGATCTCCCAAGTAAAAAATTAGGGACATATATTTTATCCCATGAATCTCCGGTGGAACTATACCTTTATCCTCTATCGGGCGAATATTTTTTGCCCCTAAAACAACATGTGTTGTTGGACTCGTAAAATCTAAGTCAAATAAACCTGTTTTAAAACCCTTTTGCGCAAGCATAAGCGCAAGTGTTGACGCTATGAGACTCTTTCCAACACCGCCTTTACCACTTGAGATAACAATTATTTTATCTATATTGCTTAGCCTTTTGTTTATGATGCTTATTCTTGGATCCAGCATATTATTACTTTACCCCTTTAATCCCCATAATCCATAAGCCTCTTCCCCTTAATATTTCGAAGTCTGGACTACCACATTTTGGGCATCTGAGATATGCGTAAGCTACTTCAGGGATAAAGTGTATTGATTCTCTGATTTCATCCTTAACCTTAACTTCCCTAAGAAACCATTTATGATTACATGATCTACACATAAACTTTGCTTTAACAGTCCTTATTGTGAACTTGGCGTTTCTAAGCTTTCCACTTCTCATCTGCGAAAGAGCAAACTTTAATATTTTCTTGTCTACCTGCTGTAGTTCCCCAAGCCTCAACTGCACATTTCTAACTTCTTTTAAGCCTTCTTCCTCCGCTATTTGGGAAACCGTTAAGATTACGGATTCAGCTAAAGCCCATTCATGCATAGGAAAGTTTAGATTTAACAATTATATTTAAGAATAGCTATGGAATGTGAAGCAGTCGATACTCACTCTTATGGTGTGAATACCCTATGCAAACAAAAAAGGAAGAAAAATATGTAACTATGCTACATGGAGCCGGCGGTTTCGTTATGCATGATTTCATCAAGAAATATATTCTGGAATTGTTTATTGACTTAGATCAAGGAAATTTTGATGTTTCACTTGAGGCATTGGATGATGCGGCGGCTTTCGGCAATATGGTTCTAAAAAGCGACTCGCATGTTGTTAAACCAATATTTTTTCCGGGTGGAGATATAGGGCGTCTAGCTGTTTCGGGAACGGTTAATGATATCGCCGTTATGGGGGCTAAGCCGCTAGCCCTTACATGCGGGTTAATTCTAGAAGAAGGTTTATCAATGTCAGATTTGAGGCGTATCCTTAATAGTATTCGGGAAACTTGTCTTGAGGCTGGTGTGGCAATAGTTACTGGCGATACAAAAGTTGTTGAAAAGGGAGGTTTAGGCGGATGCGTAATAAACACTTCCGGAGTGGGTGTAAGAACCGAAGAGTTGGAGAATAATCTTCGGGTTGTAAGAAAATATAGAACTAATTTCAGAAGCAGATGGCTTTTAGATTCAAATCTTAGGATTGGCGACAAAATAATTATATCTGGAACAATAGGGGATCACGGATTAGCAGTTCTATCAGCTCAAGAAGGACTAAATTTTGACAACGAAATTGTTTCAGATGTTCGGCCTCTGAATAGGGTTATTCAAAGCCTTTTAGGAGAAGTTGGAGGTATAGTAGCTATGAAGGATCCGACCAGAGGGGGATTGGCTGATGCCCTAAATGAGTATAGTGAAAAATCTGGAGTTGGCATATTAATCTATGAGGATAAAATTCCAATCAAAGAATCTGTTAGAGCCGCATGCGAAATACTCGGCTTGGATCCCCTAGAAGTAGGGAATGAGGGGAAGGTTGTCATCGGCGTAGTAAAGGATAAAGCTGATGAGGTTTTAGATTTTCTTAGGGGGACGAGAGAGGGGAAGGATGCTGAAATAATAGGTGAGGTTGTAAATGATTTTATGGGAGTTGCGATACAGACGGTTATCGGCGGTAAGCGGATTGTTTCTAGGCCATTAGGGGATCCGGTTCCAAGAATATGTTAAATAAAATGCTATTCATACCATGCCTTTCTTATGGTTTTAGGTCTCAGATCGGTTATTTCTCTTAGCGCATCCAAAAGTATCTCCGTCTTAGCTAGCTTTGGCTCCGGAAGCCTTTTGCCGTAATTATCATATCCAACATAAACAATTTTCGGCTTTATTTCGTATATCCAGTCAATAAATTCCTCATCAAAATCCAATATGGGTTCGATTACAATAGCCTTATTTTTCCAGTTAAGCCTCACCATGGCTTTATATCTTTCTCTAGGCGGCGGAGCTTTACTCAACTTATAGTCCCTGTTGGTTTCTAAAGTTACGCCAAGAACGATATTGTCGCTGAATTTGTTCTCAAACTCAAGATATCTTTTAGGGTTCTTAGTTAAAAAGAAGAATTTTGATCTAGGCTTAGATCTAACGACTCTCAAAACCTTTTCAATCCACTCCCTTGGAACCCAATCACCCCACATGTCACCCATATCAGAAACAAAAACAAAACATCCCTCCGGAAATTTCTGTCGAAGTCTCCACTCGACAAAAGCTGGTTTAAAAATATGGGTTTTATATGGTTCCACACCCATAGCTGCGAGCCTAGCAGCGTACTCCCTAGCCCAACAATAAACACATTCATGCAGACAACCAGTTATAGGATTCCATGAATTAGTTAATTCACCAAATTTCCTGCTGGGTTCCCAATTCATCTCTTATTTATTTCCCTCAAACTTAAATAGAAGATTTCTTCCTTTTTATTCTTTAGTTTATCGGATTCAAATACGACGGCCATTAAATTCTGACGCCCATATCCGGCAGGTTCCCTCTATACCAACCATGCATGAGCCTACAGGATTTTGCGGCGTACATGCTCTCATAAATAGGGGACATTCAGTAGGCTTTATTTTTCCAATTATAACTAGGTGACATTGACATCCTGGCGGTATATCTCTGCCACTTAAAATTCTAACATTAAATTTTTCATGCGCGTCGTATTCTAGAAATTCTTCGCGGAGGCTCAGTGCTGAATCCGGTATTCTACCGAGCCCACGCCAAAATCCGCCGACAACTTTAAAGGCTTTATTCATCTGCGCTTTAGCTCTAAGGTTTCCCCTCCATGTTACAGCACGTTTATACTCGTTCTCCAGAATTGAAATTCCATTCTTAATCTGCTTTAGAATCATGTATATGGCGACGAGAACATCTAATGGCTCAAACCCCGCTACAACAGTTGGCATACGATAAGCTTTAGGAAATATTTCGTAGGGTTCTAAACCTATGATTGTGCTCACATGTCCAGGCGCAATGAAGGCATCAATCTGTAAATCACCTATGCCAAGCATTAGCTCCATCGCTGGGGGAATCAATCTATGCGATATTAGAAAGCTAAGGTTTTTAGGAGGCTTCTTCAGGAGCTCTACAGCAGTTGAGGGAGCTGTTGTCTCAAAACCTATTGCAAAGAAAACGAATTCTTTATCAGGTTCTTTTCTAGCCATTTTAACAGCATCCATAACACTATAAACTACTCGCACATCAGCCCCCTTGGCCTTTGCATCCAGAAGCGACATTTTGGAGCCTGGAACACGGATGACATCGCCGAAGCATGTGATTGAAATTCCCTTCAATGCCAATTCTATTGCTTCATCGATCTCGGCTGCTGGCACAATGCAGACTGGACATCCGGGTCCAGCTATAACCTCAACGTTTTCAGGCAGCAGGCTTCTTATACCATAATGCGAGATAGTCCATTCATGGGTTCCACAGACATGGCAGATTTTCACGTGATCTTTTTTAGGCGCTATTTCCCGGATTCTCTTGACAACTTCCCTAGCAAGCTGAGGATTTCTAAAAAACTTTCCCCAGAACATGCTGCATCAGCATCTCATCATCTTATTTGAAGATTATTATCTTTTAGCTCTAGAATCTCTTTCCACAACATCAAGGTTTCTTCAGCTTCTTTTTCGTTTATGACTTGTATCGCATATCCAGCGTGTACGAGAACGTAATCCCCAACTTTAGCGTTCACAAGCATAACATTAACTTCTCTTACAAGTCCGCCGAAGTCGGCTTTAGCTAAATCACCATTTATCTCCAAGATTTTAGCTGGAACAGCTAGACACATCGTTAATTCACTTATCCACTTTTAAGTGTATTTTCACCAATAAATTCATTATGGTCTGGCTTATTTAACTGATCAAACTAGCTGCGAAGGCTTGCCCAAAAGATACCCCACCATCACCAGGCGGCACGGCTTCATGCACAAGGAAACTTAATCCATGGGATTCAATTATTTTACGCATTTCCCGCGTGATTATCTGATTGCATGCAACCCCGCCAGTGAACCCTACGACTTTAACGTTGTTTTCCTGAGCTTTCTCTATGGCTAATTGTGCCAGACCCCTAGCCAGATACGTATGAACTGAAAAGGCTAAATCACGTCTAGAAAACTTGCATCTTTCTTCGAAGAGTAGAGTCATTAGATTTGTGGTGTCAAGCGTAGTGCCTCTTATTATTGGTTCAATCTCCAGCACATCTTGACCGCCGATTGCAATAGACTCCAGCTTCATCGCTGGCTCCCCCTCATAGGTTCTCTCGTAACATACGCCTAATATTGCTGAGGCAGCATCTAAAATTCTTCCACAGCTTGTCGTTTTTATTCTAACATCTTTTTTCTCAAACTGCGAAAGAATTATCTGAGCTTCTCTTTCACCGTAGGGCAGATAACCACTGTTCTCCATTAACCAATCCTCTATATCTACATGTCCATACAGTATTCCAGCAGCCATTCTAAGCGGATATCGAGTAGCCATATCTCCTCCCAGTAAAGGTTGTTCTTGGAGGTGACCTAAACGCTTAAATTCTAAAGGGTTCACTGAACCCAAAATTATTTCTCCTCCCCAAGCTCCCCCATCTACGCCATATCCGTATCCATCGCAACATACGCCGACTATTTCATCTACTCCATGCTCAGCAATTAAAGCTGCAACATGAGCATAATGATGCTGAACTTGAATCATCCGCCAACCCTTCTCCTCCGAAAGCTTTTTCGCGAGCATTGTAGTTGCAAACTTGGGGTGAAGATCACATGCAACAGCTTCAACTCTACTATTGGTTAGATGTATAAGTCTCTCTGAAGCAGACTCTAAAAATTTCATGGTCTCAACGTTCTCTACATCCCCTATATGCTGTGAGAGGAAAGCTTTATTACCAACCACCAGACATGCAGTGTTATTCTTTTCACCGCCTAAACCTAACGCGCCCCGCTTGACTTTATGCTTCAGTATTATTGGCTCAGGCGCGTATCCTCTTGAACGCCTTATAAAAACGATTCTATTCTCGTGTAAGCGAATAACCGAGTCATCGCACCTATGTGCAATACGTCTATTATGAAAAAGAAAATAGTCAACGACTTCACTCAATTTCTTAAAGGCTTCCTCATCTTCCTTGATTATTGGCTGGTTAGGTGGATTAGCGCTTGTCATAACAAAGGCTGGATCAGACACTCTATCAAAGAGCATATAATGCATGCCAGTATACGGGAGCATAACACCCACATTATGTAAGCCTGGAGCTATCAGATCTGATAGATAATATTCGTCACTTTTTCTCAGTAAAACTATGGGGCGGGCGTAGGATTCTAACGCTTCAGCTTCCCATCGATTAACTTTAGCGAATGTTTTTACGGTTTCCAGATCTCTAGCCATTATGGCAAAGGGTTTCTGTCTTCTATGTTTGGCTCTTCTAAGCTTCTTTAGGGGTTCATCTAAAAGAGTTGATGCTGCAACATGAAAGCCGCCATAACCTTTGACGGCAACTATATATCCCTCCGAGATTATTTTACCAGCTTCTCTTATTGGGTCTTTACATTCGATTACTTCGCCTTTATTGGACATTAAATACGCTTTTGGACCGCATTTAGGACATGCAACAGTTTGCGCATGAAATCTTCTATTTATTGGATCAGTATACTCGGATTGGCAGAAGCTACACATTGGAAAGTCTCGCATGGTTGTGTTTTCCCTATCGTATGGAACATCCTCAATAATGGTGTATCTTGGACCGCAGTTTACGCAGGTGATAAAGAAGTAATCGTATCTTGGATTAGATGGGTCACGCATTTCTTTAAAACATTCCTCGCATATCGCTATGTCGGGTGGAATTATTGATCCGGAGAACTCAGCTTTTTTAGAGCTTCTATATATTTTAAAGGTTTTATGTCTCTCTTCACCCTTAAGTGGAATTTTTATAATTTCATAGATTTTTGCAAGCGGAGGCTTTTTATTAACTAAATCTTTTAGGAAACATTTTATGCTAGATTCATTCCCCTCAAGGAGCATTTCTACGCATGAGTCGCCTCTATTTCTAACATAACCGTTTAGGTTATTTTTAACAGCTATACGATAAACAAAAGGGCGGAATCCAACCCCCTGAACTATGCCAGAGACCATCAATTTTAAGCGCATCTTAGGTTCCTCTTAAATACTTTCTCTCCTATACATAAGAGTTAGCTAAGATCTGAGATAAATCACCGTCCAATAAATTGAAGAAATTAAGAACGTTCTTGATTAAAAATTATTTAAGACCCCCGTGCAGAAACTTCATAATTTTTAGATTTTTAAGAGATTTCATTATGCTTTCTGAATTTCCTAAGGGCAGAGCAGGAAAACCTAATGCTTCACGCCTCTTTAACCTAGACTCTGGAATTCTATATACATAACCGGTTTTGACGACGTTAGCTAGTTGTATTTTGAATATTTGCGGTATATAGCCCTCCTCGGCAGCCATATTCTTTAGCGCTCTTATTACGCTTGCGACTTCAACACCTTGCGGACAACAGTCAGTGCATGTAAAGCAAGAGGTGCATAACCAGAGGAAACTATTGCTTATAATTTTATCCTTTAGGCCTAATTGCGCCATGCGGATAATGTTTCTCGGTCTATAATTCTCGTTGAATCTTGCAATCGGGCAATCTGATGTGTATGTTCCACATTGAAAACATTGTAGGAGGTTTTCTCCGCCGGGCACTTTAATAACTTCGTATCTAAATTTTGGATCTATCTTGGATGATTTAATGACCTTATTTTTAGACAAATTTTCCTCCCTCAGATTAACTGTGATCAGCATGTTAAATTATGCTTATATCTCTGAAAAATTGGAAAACATTTATTTAAAGTTGGTGTTACACGCTAAATAGTGGATTCTTGTTTTATCCAAAACGCTATTATTTATTCTCCTCAGTTAATATTTCTCTGATACAAATTGAATCTCAAGAGGGAATTAGAGAGCTGGTTACGGGGCTATTCTAGGCTTATAATACTAGGAATTGGAAACCCGCTTAGAGGAGATGATGCCTTAGGCGTGGAAATTCTGAGGTTACTAGAGAACAAAGTTCCAAAGAATGTATCGCTTATTAAGGGAGGCCCCGTGCCCGAAAATTTCATTGGAAAAATAAAATCACTCGCTCCCTCCCACATCCTGCTCATTGACGCAACACATTTTGGAGGTAATCCTGGAGAAGTGAACCTTATGTCTCCGGAGGAAACCATTGGCTTAGCGATATCTACACATACTATCCCACTTTACTTGACAGCTGAGCTAATTAAGGAAGCCACTGACGCAAAAGTATTGCTTCTTGGAATTCAGCCGAAAAAAATTGATTTAGGCGAAGAAATCAGCTATGAGGTTAAAGAAGCAATTAAAAAAGTTGCTGAAACAATCATAGAAACCCTAAAAATCACTTCTTCAATGGAGTAATTTTTATCCAGCAAACATTAAGGGATATACTAAAAAATTAAAAGGAGGGTAATATAGGGAAATGCTGGATAGTTAGGTTAGGTGGATTTCTTTTTAGCAATGGTTGCGTGGTCTATCAAATAAAATTTCAAATTACTGAATAACTGTTAGAAGATTAAACGAGAAAAGTCTTCATTAAGCTATCGATTCTCACTTATAATGCTGTTTCATATCTTGATTGAAGGATAAATTTAGTATTGCAGTTACTACCTCCTTGTTAAGAAAACAACATGGTTCAATCCTGCCACTTGCCATTCAACTTCATTAAAATTTAGTTCCAATAGTTTCGTTGTTAGAAGTTTTGTACCCTCTTTAGCACTATGGCAGTAACCCACTATTTTGAGCTTTGGATAAAGTCTGTGTAATAGTGTAGATATTTCAAAAACTGGATTAGAGATCTGT
>CAYSKG010000002.1:46827-48878 GCA_964431725.1 uncultured Candidatus Bathyarchaeia archaeon
ATCTGTTTCAGAAAAGTATTTTTTTCGCTAAAAGATACGACCGCTTTAAACGCTGAGGGTTTGTATCCATAAGGCTTAGAGTTATCCCATGTAGGCTTTTTGTTAAAGCTAAATCGCGCACTATACTGGCTATGAAAGTCATGCTTCCCGCCCCGATAACGCTGACTTTAACATCTTTAACGTTTGGATTAGCTGAAGTCACTTTTGGTCACCTCTTTCTAGATAACCTAATTTATTGAATAATGATGAGAGAATCGCTACTGAAAGCTTTGGTTGTCTATCTCTGGTGAATATGCCTTTTCTGTTTAGGATAGTTCTCCATGGGGTTTGAGGGGTTCTGAAATCCGCAAAGTTCCATACGTGGAGACCTACAACATAATCTCTTTTTGATAGAGCTTCCACATATTTTCTGATGAACTCTGCCTGGTATTCCTCAGACCACATCTGCGGCGGCTCACTGTGCAATCCTAAAATTGCGCTTGCACCGAACTCCGTTATAATTATCGGCTTGTTAGGATATCTTCTGTGGATTTCTTCGAGGTCGGCCAGCATTCTTTTTACACCTTTATCTAAGTCGCCCCACTCTGAATACCATCCCCGATAGAAATTTAGAGATATCACATCAACATGGTTTAGGGCTAAATCTTTAATGCTTCTATTCGATGCAAATGTAGTTGGTCTCGAGGGATCCAGTTCATTAAAGTATGCGGATATCTTCTTTATGGTTTCAGCAATCTCCGGCATGTCGCTTTGAGGTTCATTCATAATACTGTATATTATAACTGAAGGCCTGTTTTTATGCTCCCTAATCATTTCAGCGATAATTCTTTTGACTTTAGCCAAATACTCTTTGTCGTCGAAAAGCTTCACTATGCTCTTTCTATCAGCTATTCCCTCCATGCCTGAATAGCATAGTGGTGGTTCAAGGATTATTAAGAACCCAAATTCATCCGCCATATCCAGATGCATATTTGAGTATGGATAATGAGAGGTTCTGAAAGAATTTGCACCCATCTTTTTCATCAGATAGAAGTCTCTTATAAGCACGGGACCAGGTATATTTTTGCCGAAAATTGGATAATCTTCGTGTCTACCAAAACCTTTCAGGAAGACGGGTTTATCGTTTATGTATATTTTGCCATCTTTAATTCTAATGCTTCTGAAGCCTATGCGCTCATAAACAGAATCCCTTAATTCACCGTCAGAGTATGATTCAACAATCAAATTGTATAAGTTAGGTTCCTCCGGGCTCCAAGGTTTAACATTATCAAATTTTCTTTCGTAAACACATCTACCTGATTTAATGTTGCTTATGGTCTCCTCATGGATGATTGAAGTTAAGTCTTTATTGGTTAAAGATATTTTCAAGTTAACTATCTCTTCGCAGACGTTGTCTATTAACACCTTTAGGTATCCATCCCCGCTTGTATAGACGGTTAAATCTTCGATATGGCATCTATCTGTGAACTCTAGAAATATGGGTCTGTGTATACCCCCGTAATGGAAGAAGTCAAAAGCTGCTGTATTAAGATTTATTGCTGGAGGCAGATTCTTTATTGATGGAGAGTTATCTATTCTTACAACTACTCTGTTAAATTCACCGAATTTTAGCTTTCTCACTAAATATTTAAATGAAGTGAAGGCTCCTTCATGCTCCCCCACAAAATCTCCATTCACCCAAATTTTCGTCTTGTATCCTGCTCCCTCAAATATGATCCAAGCTAGCCTATCCTTCAATTCCTTTTGAACATAGAAGTCTCTTTGATACCAAGCTATACCTGTGAATTGATCCCAATCGGGGTTCTGTTCGTTCCACGAAGAAGGAACATAAATCAAATCGTCCGACTTGAAGCCATTAAACCATTTCTCTTCTTCGCCAACAAGATTTTCGTCAACCCTAAACTTCCAGAGGCCATCTAGAAGTATTTTAGGTCTAAACCAAGATTTCAAAATTCAAGCACCCAGAAATTATTTACTCATCAAAGAATAATTTAAAATAATATTGTTAATAACAATCTTCATCGTTATTTACATGTGTAAGTTGAGGGTGG
>CAYSKG010000002.1:48888-69051 GCA_964431725.1 uncultured Candidatus Bathyarchaeia archaeon
ATGGTGGATCGTTCATGTTGGTTGAATGAAGATGTTTTAAATTATTTCACTCTAGAAATAACCTTAATTAAATTTAAAGTGAGGTTAAATGAATCTAGAGCGAAAATAAAATGGAGGAGCTTCCAAGCAAATAATTACTTCCATTACAATCCGAAGATTGCGAGACCAATTAATAATGGAGCGAAAACCTCAGCCACTAGAGACATAACGGTTATCATGGTGTTAAGAGAGGGGCCCGCTGTATCCTTAAAGGGATCACCCACCGTGTCGCCTATTACAGCAGCCTTGTGAGCCTCTGAGCCTTTTCCTCCATGGGCTCCAGCCTCAATGTATTTTTTAGCGTTATCCCAAAGTCCTCCGGAATTAGCCATGAATAATGCAAAGATTATTCCGGTAACTATGCTTCCGGCGAGGAATCCGGCAAGCGCCTCTTTTCCCAAGAATATGATCGTTAGCACTGGAACCACTATTGCTAAGGAGCATGGCAACATAAGTTCTTTTATGGCTCCTTTAGTGGCGATATCCACGCATCTAGCATAGTCCGGCTTTGCTTTTCCCTCCAGTAATCCCTTAATCTCCTTAAATTGACGTCTAACTTCCTCGATCATTCTTTCAGCGTTCCTTCCGACAGCTAAAATGAGTAGCGCTGAAAGCAAGGGAGGCATCATTCCGCCTAGAAATACTCCCGCAACAACCTCAGGCTTCATTAAATCTAACATTTCTATATCAACTAGATGGGCATAAGCTGCGAAGAGCGCTAGAACTGTTAGCGCGGCAGCTCCTATGGCGAAGCCTTTAGTGATAGCCTTTGTGGTGTTGCCGGCGGCATCTAATCTATCCGCTATATCAATAACTTCCTCGCCTAAACCAGACTGTTCAGCAATGCCTTTCGCATTATCTGAAACTGGTCCATAAGCGTCAGCTGATATAGTCATTCCAACAGTTGCAAGCATTCCAACTGCCGAGATAGCGATTCCGTAAAATGGATTGATACCAAATGCTATAGAGAGATACCATGCAGCTAGCGTGGCAATACAGATACCAATTACTGGCGGAACTATGCTTATTATCCCATAGGAAAAGCCTGTTAATATGTTTATTGCAGCACCAGTTGTGGAAGCTTGAGCAACCTTCTGTGCTGGCATCCTGTCAATGGATGTAAAGTAGTCAGATGTAAGCCCAATCACTACTCCGGCAGCTAAACCCGCAGCTGTAGGTAGAAAAACTCCAAGCCACCTATTACCTTCGAGCCCGGATAAGTAGGTGATAAGCAAAAGGAAGATGGCGAATATAATCCAAGTGGAAAACGCTCCTCTATTTAATGCAACTCCTGGATTACCCTTTATACTAAGCTTAACAACTAATGCCCCTATTATTGAGGCGAATAATCCCATAGCAGCTATAGTGAAAGGTAAAGCTGTTAATACGCTTTCACCTATTTCTGCACCAATGATCATAGCTGCCACAATACTTGCAATATAAGAGTCAGTTAAGTCAGCACCCATCCCAGCTACATCGCCAACGTTATCGCCGACGTTATCCGCGATTACCGCGGGATTTCTTGGGTCATCTTCAGGAATCCCTAATTCAACTTTTCCAACAAGATCAGCACTTATGTCGGCTGTTTTCGTGTATATGCCGCCGCCAGCCTTTGCAAAAAGCGCTAGGGCGCTAGCTCCAAAGCTAAAGCCTAAAACTATATTTGAAGCGGTAGCATCACCCCAGCCGAGAACATGTCTATAGACGTAGAAAAGTAAGCTTATACCCAAAAGAGATAAGCCTACAACTGATAAGCCCATAACCGCACCACCATAGAATGCAACTGGAAATGCTTTTTTCAGCCCTCGTCTTGCAGCGTTAGCTGTTCTAACGTTTGCCTCTACAGCAGCCATCATTCCAATGTAGGCGGCAACACTTGTGCATATGGAGCCAAAAATGTATGCGACAGCCATGCTTACTCCAAAGTGAACGTTTTCGCGAAGTGAATATAGTGCTCCAAGAATAGCTGCCATCACTAAGACGAAGACTGTTAGGGTTATATTTTGTCTTCTAAGGTAGGCTCTTGCCCCCTCTTTGATGGCGTTAGCAATCTCTATCATTTTTTCGGTTCCGCTCTCTTGACTTGTGACGTATCGATAAAGGTAGGCAGCTAATCCGACGGCAGTTAATCCGGCTATTGGTGTTATATGAAACCACTCCATGCATCATCCTCCATTTACAAAACTTTCTAAAATGTCACAAAATATTTAACCTTTATTAACTTTATCTAAAAATTATCAGAAAATCTTATTTGAAACACTATGTATTTATTCGTTTATAGCAAAGGTATATGGATGGAGTTGATCTTTCACGAAAATAGGTGCTGGGCTAGTTGGTTGCGGAGCGATTGGTACAGTCATAGCTGACGCTATAGATAGCGGAAGAGCTGGAGACATAGACTTAATAATTGTTTATGATATTATTCATGAAAGGGCTAAGAATCTATCTTCTAAACTTAAACATAAACCTCTTGTGGCTAAAAACATAGATGAAATTTTAAAGAGAGATGATGTCCAAATAGTTATTGAAGCGGCTTCACAGGAAGCCGTTAGACAGTATGCTCTAAAGGTTCTATCTAGTAACAAGGATTTAATGGTTATGAGCACCGGTGCATTACTTGACGATGACTTACTCACCAGAATAATGAAGACCGCTAAAGAGAGTGGAAGAAAAATCTATGTTCCATCAGGTGCAATAGTGGGTCTAGACAACATTAAGTCGGCGGCAATAGGTTATATTAAGGAGGTTACGCTTACAACCAGAAAACCGCCGATAAGTCTTAAAGGCGCACCATATGTTGAAAAAAGCAAGATTAACCTCACATTACTTAAAGAGCCCCTAGTTTTATATGAGGGAGTAGCTAGGGAAGCAGTTAAACTCTTCCCTCAAAACGTTAATGTTGCAGCCTCATTAAGTCTAGCTGGAGTGGGGCCGGATAAAACGAGGGTTAAAATAATTGTCGACCCGAACATAAAAAACATAGTTCATGAGATTCATGTCAAAGGAGAATTCGGAGAGATTTATACTAAAACTATAAATAGACCGTGTCCCACTAACCCGAAAACAAGCTATATAGCAGCTTTATCGGCAATAGCAACATTAAGAAAAGTAAGCAGCAGCATAGTCATCGGAACGTAGACAATTAAACGCTTACTTTTATTTGCGCATTAAACTCTAAGCTATCTGATTATTCCTCAGTTAGCAAATTGAGTATAGCTAGAGTCGCATATAGTGCTTCCTCAGTTCTTACTGTTTCAGTCGCCTGCTTCGGCACAGTATTAACTATAAAATCCGCTAGTTCGCTCAAATCGATTCCCTCCTGCCGCAGGATTCCCCAGAGCCCTTGACTTGGTGACCCGAAAGCTATAAGCACACATCCTGATTTCCGCCATTTATCTAGAATGGCATCCTTAACTTTCATAAATGGTTTCCCCCATCTAGAGGTTGCTATAACCATATCGAATGATCCAGCTTTAATCATTTGTCCAAGCGGCATCTTAGAGCAAGTAACTCTGTATCCCCAGTAAATGGGGATTTCATTTCGGCCGGTTAATTTAGCCCTTAGATTTTCGCCCTCCCTAACTATTTTAACAGTTACACGAGTCCCCAGAGGAATACGGGCTCCTAAAACTGGAATTGGTTTTTCAACACCTACATCAACGAGGATCCCACGTTTATTTTCTGCGACAACTACTCCTTCCCTGAATTCACCGATCTTCAGGTTCTTCATTTTACTCTGAGTTGGATGATGCGGTGTTCTAAGTGGTGGCAGTATGCCAGCGTATCGTAGTTCGGGTAATAGTTTGAAGAGCTTCTTCCTCAAATATTGGGGGGTCTCCATGTAAGAGAGGATTGTAGCTATAAAATTCAAGTCTCTTTTTTGATTAGTATTGGGCATATCAGGATAAATAATAACTTCATCAACACGAAATATTGCTAAAGCGCGACCTATTAAGCCAACTCTAAAGGTTTTTTCTCTAAGATGGGGAACATCCGAAACTATCGACGCTGGTATTGCCACGCAAAGCTTTAGATGACGCTTTAAAGGCCGGATCAACAGAACCCTTCTCCAAATAACCACTAAGCTTTAATTTAGGGTTTCATTTTTTGGTTAATATTGCTGAGATTAAGATTTAACTAAAATAGTAGTTGTTTTAGAAGATAATAAATATGTCTTATTCCATTAATTAACAGAGTCATTTAATGGGGATAATTTAAGTTGAACCCCGATAGGATTTTAGTTACAGGAGGCGCCGGTTTCTTAGGCAGTCATCTGGTTGACATATTAATGGAAAGAGGAGCAAGTGTAACCGTTATCGACAACTTAAGTAGGGGGAGACTTAGCAACATATCAACTTGGCTTAAGAATCCAAAATTCAAATTTATTATGGGTGATATGCTTAATCCTGAGGACATAAGGAAAGCCTTAAAAAATTGTGGAATAGTCTTCCACTTAGCTGCTAATCCGGATGTTAAGATAGGAGCATTTAATACGAAAATCGACTACGAACAAAATATTCTTGCAACATATAATCTTTTGGAAGCCCTAAGGGATAGTCAATGTAGAAATATTGTATTCACATCGACATCAACAGTTTATGGCGAAGCGGAGAAGATGCCTACGCCTGAAGACTATGGACCATTAAAACCTATATCGCTTTATGGCGCTTCAAAGCTTGCTTGCGAAGCACTTATATCCGGCTACTCTCATCTTTTTGGATTTAAAAGCGTAATATGTCGGCTTGCAAACATTGTAGGTTCAAGAAGCGGACATGGAGTTATATATGATTTTATAAATAAGCTAAGAAATAACCCAAGAGTGCTTGATGTTCTCGGCGATGGAACTCAAAGGAAATCTTATCTTTATGTGAAAGACTGTGTAGAGGCAATGATTCTAGCAGCTGAAAAATCGGATGGACAAGTGGAAATATACAATATTGGATCAGAAGATACCGTTAATGTTGCAACCATAGCAAAGATAGTTATTGAGGAAATGGGATTGAAAGATGTTGAGATACGCTATACAGGGGGTGTAGATGGAGGGAGAGGATGGAAAGGAGACGTGAAAGAAATGCTTTTAGATATCTCGAGAATCAAAGGTCTTGGATGGAAGCCGAAGCTAAATAGTATGGAAGCAGTAAGACAAGCAGCAAGGGACATAATTTCTGAGCTTAAGCAGTTATGAAAAAGGAAGTAAATAACGCGCTCCTCTCTCAGATTCCTATTTTTCTTGTAAACAAGCTACAAAGATTAAAATATGGGGTTCTAATCTTTACGTGACTGTTTAATAGACCTTCAACCTTATGGTGATTAGGCTTTGAATAGGAAAAGTTTAATCTCTAAAGAAGCAGCAGCTTTGATTATTATCGATGTTCAAGAGAAGCTTTTTCCATTAATTTTCAATAAAGAGAAGATTCTTGAGAACATGCTGAAACTAATAAAGTTTGCCAAAATAGTTGATATGCCGATTATTTTGACAGAGCAATATCCTAGAGGTTTAGGTCAGACGGTTCCAGAGATTAGAGAACTTATTCCTCATATCAAACCAGTAGAGAAGATGGAGTTTAGCTGTTTTGGCTCAGAAAAGTTTAGGCTTATCCTCGAAAAATTAAATGCTAAAACTCTCATAATTGCTGGAATAGAAACTCATATCTGTGTTATGCAAACATCTATTGAGGGCATAGAGAATGGCTATAAAGTATGCGTGGTTGTCGATGCAACATCATCGAGAAAACTAGAAGATAAGAACATAGCTATTAAAAGAATGATGCAAAGCGGTGTCATAATGGCTTCAACAGAGATGCTTATATATGAATTACTTAAAAAAGCGGGAACAAGGGAATTTAAAGAAGCATTGAAACTAATAAAATCCTGAGGAAAACCTAACGTTTTCCCACTAAAACTAGAAAAGATGATAAAATAAAATCAATTTATATAAGTTCATCTTTTTTATTTTTATAGGTGCTTTAGCTGGAGTCTTAGAACGAGAATGGTTAAAGGTTTACTGAAGGTTATTATTTACGCTTTATCTGCGCTTCTACTGTTTTTAGGCGCGGTTTTCATGATATCATTCAACCTTGGAATCCTTTACTTTTTTGTTGGACTAATCTTCACTTCAGTCGCCATAGCATTACTGGTGTTTAGCCGTGAAAGAAAACCAATAGAAATCCGACAGACTATATCGATTGGCGGCCCAGTGAAGGTTAAAGAGGTACGTTGTCCAGTTTGTGGGGCAATTATAGACGTAACGAAGGTTAGAGTTGTAGCTGGGAAACCAATAGTTACCTGCAACTACTGCGGAAACAATTTCGAATTAACTGAGGAACCCTTATGGTGATGGAAATTAATCATAGAGAAAAGAGGAGACAAGTCCATTTTTCAACTCTCATTTTACTTCTCTCTTTATCCATATCCATCCTTGCAGGTGTTGCTTCAATATCTAAAAACCAAATCACGTATAGAGTTGAAAAAGAATGGGTGCAAATATGGGTTAATGAGGACGGCTCAATCGACATCTTATACAATGTAACTCTAATCTATACTTCTGGATCTCCAGAAGGCATAATCACGATAGGAATGCCTAAAGGGGATTTTCAGATTCAATACGTTAAAAATATTGAAGGGGAAAACCTAGAATATCAATCGTTTTCAGAGGGCGAATACTACGGTATTGATATACAGCTTAATAAGCCAATAGAGCTAAACAGAAGGTATACGATAATTGTTTATGCAATAGTTCCGGAAATGGTCTATAAAGATGAAACAAACCCGGGAAATGTTGGGCTAAAATTTTATCCCTCAACATTCGATGATGCTGAGGCTCCCATAGGAAATGTAAGAGTTGCGATAGCGCTTCCTAAAGAAGTAAAGGAAGACGAAGTTAAATATTTGGAGGAACGGAAATTCGATGGAGTTTATAGAAGCGAGGAAAATCTTATCGTCTATTGGGAAGAGAGTAACTGGCCAGCTTATAAGGAATTTTGGGTCGGCGTTTCCTTCCCAGAGAAATATGTTAACTTAGGTCCAGACATATGGTATTATGTTTTGATCGGCGGTTCAGTGGCTGCTTTCTCTATCGCCATGATAATTATTGTGTTGATGGCTTATAGGAGATTTAAGAAAGCTGAGTATGAGAAACCTAGAATCTCGATTGAGGCTTTAGGTCCAGCCCGCGGTTTAACGGCGGTTGAGGCGGCGGTTGTTTTAGATTTAAAGCCTGTGAAAGTTATAACAATGATCCTCTTTGGATTATTACTTAAGAAAGCTGTTATGATTTTGTCCACGGATCCCATTATTAAGCTTAAAAAGCTAATAGGAGAAGGAGAAAAGCCTCTTAACTTTAGGTACTATGAGATTGATTTTCTACAGGCTATAAAATCAGATGGAAGCCTAGATGATAATCTGCTTGCGAAAACATATTTAAATCTCCGAGATACGGTAAACCTCAAAATTAGGGGATTTTCAAGAATAGACACAGTAAACTATTATAAAGGTATTGTTAATAGGGCCTGGCAGCAAGTGGTTCAGGCAAACACTCCTGAACTCAAGTGTAAAGCATTAGAAGAAAATATGGGGTGGCTTCTAGCGGATGAAGATTTCGAAGAGAGAATCAAAAATGCTTTTCCACCAGACATCATAATCTACCCCAGCCCCGACTGGTGGTGGTACTGGCATTGGCCTACGCCGCCTAGCGGGCAGCCGCCAACTCAGCCCCGTGGAGAAGGAAGGCCAGTAACCATACCGGGTCAGGACTTTGCGAATAGCATAGTTTTGGCTTTGCAGAAAGCTGCGAACAACTTAGTCTCAGATGTGCAGAACTTTGCAAACCGTCTTATTCCAGCTCAAAAATCTCAGACTAAACAAAGGTTGCTTAGATTTCCAAGCTGTGTTTGTGCATGTGCTAGCTGCGCGTGTGCTTGTGCGTGTGTTAGCTGTGCCTGTGCATGTGCACATGGGGGTGCTAGGTGAATGGTTAAATTTAACTTCAGGAAGATTCTCTTCAGGAGATTTAAGCTCCCTCTATATCACCTAAGAGTTCATGATGATGAGCACGGAGGTTTAAGACTTCATCTTAGGCTTGAGAAGGATGGAAGCGGCGTACTAATCATTAATGCTTCTAGGGTCCTCTTTCTAAATAAAACAGCGGCTGAGTATGTTTCGTTATTTATGAAAGGATATAGTGAAGATGAAATTGTAAAGAAGATGGTTAAACGCTATAAGATTGACGGTGAGACGGCTCGGAAAGATTATCGTGAAGTTCTCTACGTGATAAATACTTTTGTTAATACCCCGGATGTTTGTCCGGTTTCTTATCTTGGTGTCGAAAAGCTAGAGCCCTTCCAGAAAGAACTTAGCGCACCTTACCGCATGGATTTAGCGATAACCTATAGGTGTAACAATAGATGCGTACACTGCTACACGGGAGGCCCTAGGGAAACAAAGGAGCTGACAACCAAGGAATGGTTTAAGGTGATGAAAAAAATCTTTAGGTTGGGGATTCCGCACATAGTTTTCACTGGGGGAGAACCAACGTTAAGAGAGGATCTACCCGAGCTCATCGCCTATGCTGAAAAGATCGGGCTTATATGCGGCTTAGTTACAAATGGACGTAGACTTAAAGATGAAGATTACTTTAAAAAGCTTGTTGATGCAGGGTTAGATCATGTTCAAATAACTCTTGAATCACATGATCCCCGGGTTCATGACAAGATAACTGGTGTTGCTGGAAGCTGGGAGGAAACTGTTAAGGGATTAAAGAACGCTATTGAATCCCCAATTTACACGCTAACAAATACAACTCTGAACAAATATAATGTTGAAGGGATTCTGAAGACTAT
Organism: uncultured Candidatus Bathyarchaeia archaeon; assembly: GCA_964431725.1. Lineage (GTDB taxonomy): Archaea > Thermoproteota > Bathyarchaeia > Bathyarchaeales > DTEX01 > DTEX01. Next base: position 57,765 of record CAYSKG010000002.1, read on the forward strand.
AGATTTTATCCATAGTCTTGGACTTAAGCAATTCGCCTGCAACAGCCTAATATACTCTGGAAAAGCTGCGAAGCCGGAGATGATTAGGGAGTTTGCTATCGAAGAATCCAATCTAGAACCCATATTAGTTAGAATCAGAAACCGTGCTCGAGAGCTTGGAATGGAGTTCATATGGTATACGCCGACAGAATACTGTGTTTTAAATCCTTTGAAGCTTGATCTTGGAATAAAAACTTGTAGTGCATGCCGCATAAGCATGTGTGTAGAACCTGATGGAACAGTTATACCATGTCAAAGCTACTTCTCGCCTTTGGGGAATATATTGAAGGACGATTGGGAGAAAATCTGGCGGAATCCTTTATGTCTGGAAATTAGATCGAGGAAGTATGTTCCAGAAAAATGTTACGAATGCCCAATCTTAAATATCTGTGGTGGAGGTTGCCCACTAAAAATCAGATATGAAACATATGTTTGTAGCAGTATGCCATAAAAATTCATTTATTTGATTATTCTTAAAAGCAGCTCCAGTAGCTACTTAATATCTCCTTTAATCCATCCACGATCCTCACAACTCTCCTCCAACCTTGCTGTGGATTTGATAGAGGAGGATAATGATCTTCAATCTCCGCTTCGCTTATATTTAGGTCAGCTATGCCAGCTATAAGGGCATACCAGCAGTATGGCAAAACAAGCGTATTATAACCGCTGGCAATAAGAAGCATAGCTTTTCCATTAGAAACCTCATCGGAAACCTTGCTGATTAATTTCGCTATCTTAAAGAAGCCTTTAGCTGTTAAACCTAAGCTTCCCAAGTGATCTGCAAAATGCGCATCGCTTCCACCATTAGCCAATATTATATCTGGCTTGAACTCTTCGGCAAGCGGTGGAAATATTTCCTTTAATGCGTATAGATACGCTTCTTCGCCAGCTCTCATCGGCAACGGCACATTAACGTTGTAGCCTTCTCCCTCTCCCTCACCTATTTCATTGATGAAGCCTCGCCCCGGATAAATGGTCATGGGATCCTGATGAAATGATATTACCAGAACTGTTGGATCCGAGTAGTATATATCGCTTGTTCCATTCCCGGCGTGAACATCATAATCTAAAACCAGAAACTTCTTGAGATTGAATTTTTCTCTGAGATGCTCGATTAGTATCGCTATATCATTAAATAGGCAGAAGCCTCCGCCGTAATTTCTGCCAGCATGATGGAAGCCTCCGCCTAAAGCCACCGCTCTTTCAAACTCTCCGCTGACTAAGGCTTCTCCGGCTCTTAAAACTCCGCCGATAATGTATAGTAATGCCTCTAGAATACTCTTTGAGGTCGGCGTATCTATGTCGTATGGTTCTCCCTTCTCAGACAAATTGAAGATGTAATTGACATAGTCTTCACTGTGAACTTTTAACAAATCTTTTTTTCTGGCAGGTTTGGGCGTAATCAACGTTATGTTCGGCAGATTGAAGAGGCCTTTTTCCTCAAAATACCTCCTAGCTTTTATAAATCGATCTCCCCTAAAAGGATGATTAACACCCAAATCATATTGAACGAATTTCTCATGATAGGTTATACATGTTTTTCTGGGGGGCAAATCCACTCGCCCACAACTAAATAAAATGATGGAGGTTAAGAAAAGATTTTCCCAGCTATCTCAGCCCTTCTCCACCAAAGGACTCTTCTCTTCCTCCTTCACCTTTAATTTTCGCCGCAGCCATAACATCATCTATTCTCAGAATCATCGTTGTAGCTTCAACAGCTGATTTTATCGCATGCTCCTTAACCAATAGCGGCTCTATGACGCCCATTTTATACATGTCAGCAAGCTCGCCAGAGAAAACATCAACCCCCAAGAAAACCCCACCGGATTTCTCATGCTCAGCCCTTAAGTTAACCATTATATCAACTGGATCTAATCCGGCATTTTCAGCTAGGGTTTTAGGTATGGATTCAATAGCTTTAGCGAATGCTTCTATTGCAAGCTGCTCCCTACCACCGATCTTAAGCGCATAGGCTCTTAGCTCCCTTGCTATTTCAGCCTCAACAGCTCCCCCACCTGCCACAATAAGATTCTTCCTAACAACATCTGATAGAACTAAAAGAGCGTCTCTGAGAGCTCTTTCAGCTTCATCAACCATCCTTTCCAGTCCGGCACGTACTAGAATCGCTATAGCCTTTGGATCTTTGCATCCTTCTATGAAGACCATTCTATCGTCGCCTATTTTTCGCTCTTCAACGAGCTCCGCGTAGCCTAGATCTTCAGGTTTAAGGTCCTCAAGGTTAGTCGCTATTCTTCCACCTGTGGCCTTAGCCAGCTTCTCCATGTCTGATTCTTTGGCTCTTCTGACGGCTAGTATGCCCGCCCTAGCTAGGAAGTGCTGAGCCATATCATCAATACCCTTCTGGCAGATAAGCACATTAGCGCCAACAGAGGCGATTTTAGAAACCATATTTTTTAGGATCTTATTCTCTTGTTCTAGGAAGGCTTTCATTTGATGGGGGCTTCTCATTCTTATTTCGGCGCTGAACTCGGTCTTTTCAACCTCTAACGGACAGTTTAGGAGCGCTATTCTAGCGTTCTCAATGCGCTTAGGCATACCGGGATGAACAACCTCCTTGTCGAGGACAACTCCTTTAATAAGCTCCGTTTCAATTAGACTTTTTCCAATCTTCTTGATCACTTTAATGTTGTCTATGTCTGCAACTAGCTTTTCGCCTCTCTTCTCTACTATTTGCTTAATCGCTTTGATCGCAATTTCAGCTAAACGCTCTCTGGCGGTTCCTACGGTTTTACTTCTCATCGAAGTTATTGCTAAATGCTTTAGTCCTTCATCATCATCTAGGCTTATCTGAATTGAGATCTCATTTAGGATTTCAAGAGACTTTTGCATTGCTTTTTTATATCCGCTAACAATTATTGAGGGATGAACATTTTGATCGAGTAGCTCCTCTGCTTCCCTGAGTAGTTCTCCAACAAGTATCACAGCGGTTGTTGTTCCATCCCCAACAATCTTATCCTGAGTTTTAGCGACTTCAACAACTATCTTTGCAGTTGGGTGCTCAACATCCATTTTGCTGAGAATAGTTGCTCCATCATTAGTTATTGTGACATCTCCTAAACCATCAATGAGCATCTTATCCATGCCTCGCGGTCCAAGCGTGCTCCTTACAGCTTCAGCGATGATTCTAGCTGCCGCAATATTGTTTTTCTGCGCCTCCTTTCCTTTACTTCTTGAAGCTCCCTCTTTTAGAATTAAGATGGGATGACCGCTACGTGTTCGAGCTAGATATGCCAAACTTACTCCTCCATACTATTTGATAGACGTAAATACCAGAAGAAAGCATGGTGAGAGTATAAAAACATTACTGGAAGCAGATGTGGATTTCTTGGTTAAGGCTATATGAACCTTGATAACTGAAAAAATGGGTATTTAAGAAATTAGGCTGAAGCCCGTTATGGAAAAAGATCGATCTTTATGGTTCATCAAAATTTTTATGGATACACCCTGTTTATTAGCCTTGGGAACCCTATGGCATCTCTTATGTGATCTAGCTTACATATCCACGCCACTGTTCTTTCTACGCCGAGCCCGAAGCCAGCATGCGGAACTGACCCGTAACGCCTCAAATCTATATACCATTTATAGTCTTCGGGGTTAAGGTTGTTCTCTTTTATTCTTTCAAGCAGCTCATCTAGGTTGTCGATTCTTTGTCCTCCACCAGTTATTTCTCCATATCCTTCCGGCGCAAGTAGATCGGCGGATAAGGTTACTTCCGGCCTTGCGGGATCAGGTTTATGATAGAAAGCTTTAGCTGTCTTAGGGTAGTGAGTTATGAAGAATGGCCTATCAAATTTTAGGGTTAAATGCTTCTCTTCGACCCATCCGAGGTCATCTCCCCACTCAAATTTTATCCCATCCCTGTTGAGTATTTCAACAGCTTCATCATACGTGATTCTTGGGAATGGAGGCTCGATATTTAATAGGTCTTTTGGAGATCTACCCAAAGCCTCTAGGTTTCTAGCGGACACCGTGTCTCTGCCTAAACTATGCAGTATGTGGGTTAATAGATCCTCCTCAATTTTCATTATACCGTTTAGATCGCACCATGGAACCTCGACTTCCAGATGCCAGAATTCAGTTAGATGCCGTCTGGTTCTAGATTTCTCCGCTCTAAATGATGGGGCAATGGTGTATATTTTCCCGAGGCTGGCTATGGCTGCTTCGGCATATAATTGCCAGCTTTGGGTTAGATAGGCCTCTCTATCAAAGTATTTTACGGTGAAAAGCGTTGCGCCCCCTTCACATGCAGCGGTTATGAGTATAGGTGCATGAAACTCTGTGAAACCATTCTCTTCCAGCCATTCTCTGGCAGCCTTAAGCAGCTTAGCTCTTATCTGGAGGATTCTTTGCATTTTCTGGCTTCTGATCCACAGATGTCTATTGTCTAGCAGAAAATCGGGTCCATGGTATTTTTTTGCTATTGGAAATCTGTCTTCAGCCCTATGGATAACCCTTAGATTGGATGCTTGTATCTCGTATCCTCCAGGGGCTCTTTTATCCTCCTTAACGGTTCCAGTTAATTCTATTGCTGATTCCTGCGTGAGCTTCTTAGCAGCCTCAAAGGTTTCATTATCAACTCTATCCTTCTTTATTGTGCACTGTATTATTCCCGTTCCATCCCTGATTAGGAAGAAATGTATTCCTCCACTTGAACGCTTATTATGAAGCCAGCCTCTAATAGTCACTTCTTCATTAACATGTTTTCCTGAAAGTATCTCTGAAACCTCAATTATCTGCGTCATGAAGACCCTTCTTCACCTTTTACAGGTAACCTAAGGGAGAAATTAGTTCAGGATCGTAATTAACGTTTTTGAAGGGGTCTCTCCTAAATCTTCTTACTTACTTAATTTTAATATTTAACAGGGCTATCCTTCCCCTTTGATTTCTCGAACCCTATCGAGTATCATCCGGAGTATTCTCTCATCCGGCAGACAGCCATCCGGAGGCTCAACAATCTTTTTCAAGGGCAGTGGAACATGATCCATTCGATAAGTTGTTCCCTCGGTTTCTATGCCGACGAAAGCTGAGGGAATCACAACGTCAGCCATCAGAGCTGTTGGAGAAAGATGGGGATCAATAACTATTAGCGGGTTTTTAATGAGGTTCTCCACGCATCTCCTTGGGAAGTTTGAGACAGGGTCTGAAGCTACTATGAGCGCTGCATCCACGTCCCCTCTTAAGAGTACGTCGACCGCTGATGTTTCGCCGGGATTATATCTTGGATACCCATGGGAGAAGTCAACCGCGTAGGGATACCCAGTCTGCCAAGTGAAAACTGTATCTGCGCCAGTAACATTGAAGTGCCCCCTCATAGGCATTATAAGGAACTTTGTGAATCGATTTAAGTCTCTTGTAAGCTTTATTGCAGCTTCAACGTTCCTTGATCTACCAACGCTCATCGTTAGACCTAAACCGAAAAATATTATGCCGAACTTGGAGTCAACCATTAAATCAGCCAGCTCCTCAAGAGCCTTGATAGGTACGCCTGCAACCTCGCTGACATCCAATTCTTCATCGCGGATCAAGGCGCGTAGCGCTTGAAGAACCTCATAGTCTCCTCCAGGCTCAACTCTGATGAATAGATCCGCCAGGTCAGCTGACCTGGTTCTCCGAACATCTACAACGACAAGCTTTCTTTCTTCAGGGGGAGGCAACAGAATTGATCTAGTCTCTCTGATGATAGTTTGGAGAGCTTCACTTCCTCTTTTGAATATTAGCTCCGCTACTCTATAACGCTTCTTCCTAGCCGACTCAAAAATTAACCGTGAGAGATAACGTTTCCATATACTTCTCTGAAATCTTCCCTCGGCGAGAGCAGTGTAGCGCTCTATGTGGCGTGGATGAGAATTCCACGGATTACTACCCCAATATATGATTAAGTCGGCTCTATGACGTATCTGACCCAACGTGCACGCTGGTAAGCCAACCTCTTGTATAGCTATGGTTGATGGTCCATGACATATGGTTGAGGTGTTATCTATTACCCCACCGATTTCTTCAGCTAATTCTAAACCAGCTCTCATAGCTTCGCAGCTTGTTGAGCTCCAACCGTAAAGAAGGGGGTAAGAGGAGCTGGCGAGTATCTCTGCGCTTCTTTCTATAGCCTCTTCAAGTGAAACTTCAACGAGCTCACCGTTCTTTCTTATGAGAGGTTTAGTGTTTCTGTGCTTATTGTAATTCAGAAATTTTGACGCGCCGAGAGCACAAGCATTTCTGACATCAATTATTTGACCGTTTTCGATTATAACTTCTATATCATCGCAACAGCATCCACAAACGGGACAAACAACACTTGAAATTACATGCATAAGCCTCTCCCTCTCTACTAATTGCCTTTATGCTTTTTATAGGCTTTAGCAAGCAGACCTTTTAGGTTTGAAACAGCCTCGCTTGTCGGCTCAACCTTAGCTTTTAAACCCTTTAAAAGCGGCATGCCTGTTCCCTCGGTTTCAGGCTTCAAAACAGCGTTTGCCCACGGCCCATATGGGATGAATATTACGCCCGACGTCTTTATTCTTCGAGACTTTTTAGCTTTGACGATAACTGAGCCCGCTTCAGTTGTAATCTTGACGTTGTCCCCATCTTTAATATTTAGTTTCTTCATGTCCTCCGCGTTCATCTCGCAGACAGCGACATTCAGCATGTATTCCTCCGAAAATTTGCCTCGTTCTTTACCGCATCCCTGATCAATCGTCCGCCCGGTAATCAGGGTGAGATCCATACATTAACCATCCTGTTAATACTCTCTTTTCATTCACAAATAAATTAATCATCGCCTTGAAAAGCCTTTTCCTAACTTAAAAGCTGATGAACTATCTGTTAACGTTGACAGCGGCTGACATTAGGGAAAAAATGTATTTTAGAGCGAAGAGGATAAGTTCATTAGAAACTCTTTAGCCTTCTTAATTTGCTCCAAACCCTTTTTCGTTAGCCTATAATATTTTCTCCGATTCTTAATGTATGAGTCTACGTATCCATCTTTCTCAAGGAGATAAAGTACTTTATAACTTGTAACTTTCCCCGCCCAAAACCCAAATTTCTCGTTAACCTTTTTTCTCAGATTATAAGCGTATTCGTCGCCGCCTTCGAGTATCTTGAATAGGAAGATCCAAAGATTCTCCTTCAACACTTTCTCTTTGAGTCTTTCCACAGGTTCCCTTACCATGTTTTAATCTGAATATTTTATGATAATATAAAAGTTTAAATATTTTACAATACTGTAAAATATTCATGGCAAAAATAAAAGTTGGAGTGGTAGGGGTAGGAAACTGCTTCGCAGGCCTAGCTCAAGGAATAGAATTCTACAAAAGAAACAGAGACTTTAGGATGGGGCTCATGCATGAAAAAATAGGTCCATACAGAATAGAGGATATAGAATTCGTGAGCGCGTTTGATGTCGGTAAGAACAAGGTAGGCCGCTTACTGAAGGAAGCGGTCTACGCTGACCCGAACTATGTTAGATGGGTTGATTCAGTCAGTAACTGTGGCAACACTATTGTTAGGGAGGCGCCAATACTTGATGGTGTTGGAGTATACGTTGCCAGCATGATTAATCCTATCGGGCAGAGTAAAAGTGTGGATGAGCTGAGAGAAGAGATAATTGGAGAGATAAAGGAGACTGGCACGCAAATACTACTCAATTATCTGCCTGTCGGAAGCCAAAAGGCAACAGAGTTCTGGGCTTCAATCGCGTTGGAGACAGGATGCGCTTTCGTAAACTGTATTCCAGTATTTATTGCTTCAAATTCAAGCTGGGAGAAAAAATTCAGAGATAGGTCTATTCCCATCGTTGGGGATGACATAAAAGCTGTGGTGGGCTCAACCATAACTCATAGAACCCTTGTGAAGCTCTGCATTGATAGAGGAGCAGTAATTGATAAAACTTATCAGATAAATGTGGGTGGAAATACGGACTTCCTTAACATGCTTGAAAAATCAAGGTTGACAAGCAAGAAGATATCTAAAACAGAGGCTGTTCAAAGCCTAATACCGGAAAAATATAAAATTTCCGAGAAAAATATCTACATAGGTCCAAGCGATTTTATCCCGTTTTTAGGAAACACGAAGCTCGCATTCATAAGGATTGAGGGAAGAATGTTTGCCAACATCCCTTTCAACATGGAAGTAAGGCTCGAGGTTGATGACAAAGCAAATTCCGCCGGAATAGCGGTAGATGCAATAAGATGCGCCCAGCTAGCCTTGGATAGGGGCGTAGGCGGCTGCTTAACCTATGCTTCAGCATACTTCATGAAGCATCCTCCAATTCAAATGAGCGATGAAGAAGCTAGAAGAAAACTTGATGAGTGGATAAGAAATCTTTCCTAGCTTAGAGGGAGATAGCTGGCTTTCACCAAACGCTTAGATTTCCAGCCGATTGATAAGTCTGATGAGAGGGCTCCTCACCTATTTTTCTTTGAAGTGTTCCCATCCCTTCGCTTTCACTCTTCTTTTTTCTCCATTCATTCTCAGCTCAATCTTTTTTTCTTTTATAACTGTGCCAATCTTTATTAGCTGCGTTCCAAGACTCATAAGAGCTTCTTTGGCTTCTTCCCACATATTCGGCTTAACCGTAACCACCAATTCATATTCTTCTCCACCATAGAGGCTTAGGTCAACTGGGTTTAAGCCGTACTCTTCCGCGAAGGCTTCCGCTTCAGGGGCTATTGGAATGTTTTCGATGAGAAAGCCGACCCCGCTGGCTTCAGAAAGCTCATGCAGGCTCCACGCTAAGCCATCGCTTGAATCTATTGAGGATGTCAGCGCCTTTAGATTCGCTAGGGCTAAACCTTCCTTAAGCCTAGCCTTCGGCATGAGAACCGATTCAATTAGAGGCTTTTTTAGATGCTCAGACAAAGTTAGATTCTCAAGTAAAATTTTGAGTCCGGAAGATGTTTTACCGAATAAACCCGTTACTGCAACTATGTCGCCTGGTTTAGCTCCAGACCGCTTAACAATCTTCTCTTTATCGCATAAGCCTATAAGTGCACAGTCTATCACCAAATCCGACGTTTCATTTGTATCTCCGCCAATAATGAAAACACCATACTCTCTCGCCCCCTCACTTATGCCTGAACCTATTTCATCAATATCCTTCTCTGTAAGAGTGGATGGTAAACCTAAAGAGATCATGGCAGCTAAAGGTTTTACCCCTTTAGCTGCAAAATCACTCACATTCATCACCACAGCTTTTCTAGCAGCCTGCTTGAGACTCATCCCTGGAGGAACATCGGTTCTGCCAACAAGCATGTCCACTTTAATAACTACCAATTTGTTCTCGTCGATCTGAATTGCTGAAACATCATCGCCGAATGGAATAGGGGCATTTGGCATGGGATCTAAAAACTTTAAAATTGTTTCTATTACTTTTCTTTCACCGAGCTCTTTAATGGTTCTCAAAATTAAGCCTCCACCATAGTTATTATGCTTTTCCCTAAAATGATTATTGAGGATTATGCTAGGAATGTTCTGTAGATTCTGAAAGCACTAAGTTCCGAAGATCCCTCTTAGGTCTCTTTCCATGATGCCCAGAAACGCTCTCCTAGGCTTGCTTCTTTTCTATTGGAGCCCTTTTAGATTCAGCCTCAAGGAAATTCCTGTATTTTTTACTCTCCATACTTTTTGTTCTTCCCTAGCCATAACTCATATCAAATGAGGAACCGAACAATTTTAACTTTTTGACCTCTAAAACTGGAACAACAAAAATTAACAGGTAAAAAATGGTTACTGTTAATTTTTCATTTAAGCCTTTATTTTTTAGACGAAAAATAATATTGTAAAAGAAACGGACGATTATTGATTCTCTCTTCAACATTCCACGGAGCCAAAAAAGTTATAGTCATTTTTATTGGTTTTGAGCTGTGCTTTTAGGGTATTGTTGTTTTCGAAGTTTTGGGCTAAGTTGGTCATCTTTGAACAATTCTGTGTATAATCTTTTAGAGGGGGCTCAATGCGTCTAAAAGGTTGGGGGAATAGGGGCGTCCCAAAAGGAAGTCTAAAAAGGTTAAAAGCAAATAAGCTTCTTACTTTTAAGCGCATATTAGATAAGAAACCTAGACCAATATTGAAGAAGAATGCATGCAAACTTATTTCGAAGTGCGGTGAAGTGAAAGATCATGTATAAGCGTCCAATAATCACGTTGCTTTCAGACTTTGGCTTAAGAGACTCTTACGTCGCCGAGATGAAGGCTGTAATATTATCGATATGTCCAGAAGCATGCATAGTTGACATAAGCCATAAAGTTAGAAAGTTTGATATTCGTATGGGCGCTTTCCTGCTTACCCGAGCCGCCCGCCACTTCCCTAAGGGAACCATCCATGTGGCTGTTGTTGATCCGGGGGTTGGCACCGAGAGACGGCCAATAATAGTTGAAGCTAAAAGAAGCCTTTACGTTGGTCCAGATAATGGGGTTTTAATGCTTTCAGCCCGAGAGGAGGGCATTAAACACATTTACGCTATCAAGAACCCAAAATACATGCTTGAAAAAATATCGAGGACCTTCCATGGGAGAGACATATTTAGTCCAGCGGCAGCGCACTTGGCTAGAGGCGTTGACCCCTCAGATTTTGGGCCTGAAATTTTTAATCCTGTGGTTCCAAGCTTTATTGAGCCAAGGCTCTCTGGAGACTTGATTGAGGGAGAGATAATTCACATAGATGATTTTGGGAATATAATTACGAATATATCATTCGACGATGCGAAGTCTCTCGGCATTAGTGAAGGTGATCAACTGACTATCAAATTCAGACGGGGAGAGAAATCTTTTAACATTAAGTTATGCACAGCATATGGTGACGTTCAGCTTTATACGCCCCTGGCTATAATCGGTAGCTGCGGTCTTCTTGAAATCTCAGTTAATCAGGGTAACGCTTCAAAATACTTCAACGTTAACGTTGGAGAGAGCATATTTGTACGGAAGAAAAAAATATAGTTTAATCTCTAGTCTCCAGGATTGGCTACGTATTCGAGCTTACTTTTCCATATAGGATCCGCACCTTTATCATTCATAACTTTCTCAACGGCTCTAGAGAAGTCTATATGATTCTCATAGACTTCTTTTAAGAGCTCTATGATTGTCTCATCCGTATAATCTAAGTCTACATAACCATTCCACGCGATTATGGCTTTTACCCCCCTCTCGAAGAGCTTGTTTATTGCCTGCTGAGAGTCTGTTCCATTACATCCCATCAAGATTATGATTGAGCCGTTTAAACCTTTATCGCCTAAATA
>CAYSKG010000003.1:0-67137 GCA_964431725.1 uncultured Candidatus Bathyarchaeia archaeon
AACCGTTCTATGCGTGGAGAGGTCTAGTTATAGCCTCACCAATATGGTATCCAAACCTGCCAACCGAAACTAGAAAGAAAATATTTAATTTTATAAAAAATGTACTTAAAATAGAAACATTTGATGTGAAACATGTAAGCTTTTATATGCTTTGAGTTAAATATTCCTAAATTAACTAAGATTCTATGGAAAGTTTTTTAAATGTATGTAATTAAAACATATATCTTGAACTAAACTAAAAAATGGTGAGAAAATTGGCTAAGAAGAAATTAGTAGTTGGTTTACTAGTATTAGTACTAAGCTTAACATTGTTTTCCTTCGTTATTCTTAAACCGGCAACAGCTCAAGAAGAGGTTCCTTATGGTCCATTTCCAGATGAGCTAATAATATTTTATAATCCTGATGAAACAACTGTTGTACCGCAGATCGAGTCTGGAGATATGCATGCGTGGTTATGGTGGTTAAGTCCAGAAACAACAATAGCCGCTGAGCAAAGCCCCAAGGTTTCCCTTGTGAATGCATATGGTCTTTACAATGAATTTGTTGTTAATCCTCTCGAAACTACGGAAGGCTTCAATCCATTCTCCATAAGAGAAGTAAGGGAAGCCTTGAATTGGCTTATTGACCGAAATTACATATGCAATGAAATCTGGTATGGAAGAGCGAAGCCGAGATGGACAATGTACAAAACGGTTTCTCCAGATTATGCGAGAGTTGCCGATTATATGAAACAGCTTGAAAGTAAATATACATATGACTTTGATAAAGCAAAGACTCAGATATTTGGTGCGCTAGAAAAGGCTGGGGCAATCTTTAAGGAGGGAAAATGGTACTATAATGACGAGCCTATCATAGTTAAACTGCTCATAAGAATAGAGGATGAGAGAAAGCCTACAGGAGACTACTTAGCAAGTCAGCTTGAAAAAGTTGGCTTCACTGTTGAACGTCTATATAAGCCTTATAGAGATGCCTACTTACTTTGGGGCGCTCTAGACCCCGCAATAAGAGGTGAATGGCACATATATACCGATGGATGGATAAGTCTCGCTGTAACCGAATATGAAGATGACTTTGCTTGGTTTATGTATTCTGAGGACAATAAGCCACTTTTCGGGGTGTACCAACCCTCTCCATTACTCAAAGAAGCAATGGACAGATTGAACAATGGTGAATATTCATCAATAGAGGAAAGAAATGAACTAATAAAAATAGTCACAAAACTCAGCTTAGAAGACGGAGTGCATATATGGTATAACGATCAAATTGTTAGCTTCCCCTACAGTTCCGACCTAGGACCTTTTGTATACGATTTATATGGTGGAAGCCAAAGCTTCTGGTCGTTGCGTACATTCCGCTTCAAAGATATGGTTGGAGGTACAGTTAAGCTAGGTGCAATGGCACTCTTTGTTGAAGGCTTTAACCCGGCCGCAGGTTTCTCATGGCTGTACGATGTATATGCGCTTTATCTCGTTTCTGATCCCGGAGTCTGGCCGCACCCGCACAATGGACGTTATATACCTGTTCGTGAGAATTTCAATGTCGAAACAGCTGGACCCCTTGGGAAGCTACCTGTTCCAAGTGATGCATTAACATATGATGTAACCTCAGGCAAGTTCGTGGAGGTTGGATCTAACGTTAATGCAACAAGCAAAATAACATTCACCTTGACATTAGGGCAGTGGCATCACGGACAGCCAATTACAAAGGCTGATATACTCTACGGTATAGCTGAAGTATTTAAGCTTGTTACACCGGAGAGTGATGTCTATGATCCAGTAGCCGCCTCACCAGCAAGAACAGTATTCGCGAATAACTTTAAAGGGATCAAATTCATCTCCGACGATGTTGTGGAGGTCTACTTTGACTATTGGCATCCAGATGAAACTTACATCGCCTCCTACGCTTCCATATGGACTGATACGCCATGGGAACTCTGGGTTCTAATGAACAAAGTTGTGTCAGAGAAGAAGCTCGCTTGGTCCATAGATAAAGCAGACGAATGGGGAGTTGATATGCTCGACTTAACCAAAGGCGGATCCCTGCCGATCTTAAAGGATGCATGTGACGAATTAGCATCCCTCAACTATATTCCTCCGGAACTCGAAGATATAGTGACCCCTGAAGAAGCATCAGCAAGATGGAGTGCTCTAGAAGAATGGTATAATACGATGGGACACTTCTGGGTTAGCAATGGACCTTACATGTTTGATAAAGCAGATGTATCAGCTATGCAACAATCATTCAGAGCTTTCAGAAACTATCCGTTCAAAGCAGATGTGTGGGACGATATGTTAACAGTCAAGGTTCCAAGTGTTTCAGCGACTAATGTGCCAGCGTTCGTTGTTCCAGGCTTAAAAGCAACCTTCAACTTCACAGTTACGGCTTTAGGCACCCCCTATAGTGAAGCTGATATGAAGTATATGATACTTGATCCCGCCGGAAACCTCGTCTTGATTGGCGATAGTATCAATCTTGGGAACGGTTTATTCAGCGTTGAATTAACCGGAAACGACACTGCTAAACTATCTGTAGGTACAAATACGATTATCACGATAACAACTGGGCATGAAGCAGCAATGCCGATAATAACCGAGACCCCATTCGTTGTGATACCAGCCTTAAAGTACTTCCAGACCCAGCTAGAGGGAATATCAGCAGAGCTAGGCGGAAGAATAAGCGCATTAGAGGGCTCCTTGGATACAATGCAAAGTGAACTTCAAAGCTTAACAAATTCATTAAATAGCATTCAGAACACGATGAATATTCTGATGGGAATCTCCGTTGTTAGCTTGATCATAGCAATCGTTGCTGTAGCTATTTCCCTAAGAAAACCGAAGTAACTGTTTCTCTCTCTTTTTATTTTTTCCGAAACATTTAATAACGTAATGTTTACGATAAATTCTGAAAAAGTGATTGCCTATGTTGACTAAGTATCTCCTAAAGAGGGCTATTTTCCTATTCTTGACTTTAGTGCTTTCAGTATACATAACGGTCTTAATAGCTAATGCTGGGGGGAAAATAGACGAAATACTTAGAGCGCAAATAAAATACGATATAACGAGAAATCTGGCCAGAAGCCCCGGGTGGGCTCAGCTTCCAGAGGAGGAGAAGACAAAACTCATAAACGAACGTTTTGAATCGGCTATCCACGCGAAAGGATTAGATAAACCTTTCCTCGAGAGAACTCTCATTTATCTAATAGATGCTCTAACATTAAATCTAGGCAGATCACTTTTCATAACGAGCGCAAGCGGATCTAAACAGGTGAGCGTAATTATACTCGAAAGGCTACCTAGAACTGTTATTTTATTCACAACCGGGACAATTGCTTATTCAATTGTAGGCCTACTTATAGGTTTGAGAATGGCTAGAAAACCGGGAGGAATTTTTGATCGTATAATGACATTTTTCGCAATAATCACTCAAGCTATTCCACCATGGTTTTTCGGGATACTTTTTATTTTGCTTTTTGCATATGAACTCAGGCTAGTTCCCTTCGGAGGGTTTCTCAGCGTTCCCCCTCCAAGGGATCCGTTAAATTATGCGCTTGACATTTTATATCACATGGCTTTACCCCTCTTCACATGGATTTTCTCAATCTTTGGTTCATGGGCATATGTTACTAGAAACCTTACAATGCAATACTCAGAAGAAGACTTTGTAGTTGCAGCGAGGGCTAAAGGGCTTTCAGAAAGCTTAGTTATGAGACGCTACATTTTAAGACCCTCTCTTCCACCAATCATAACATCCATTTCCCTTTCCCTAATTGCCTCATGGCAGGGGGCAATAATAACGGAAACAGTTTTCACATGGCCAGGGCTTGGTATGCTATTTTATCAGGCCATAAACACTTTGGATGCGCCGGTGATTATAGGTTTAACGGTAGTTTACGCGTATCTGCTTGTGATCACGATTTTCATATTAGATTTAACCTATAGCTTGATGGATCCAAGAATAAAAACTGGGGCTAGAAGATGAGTACATCGATTGGATTAAAAGATCTTGGGAAAATCATAATTTCATCAAAAAGTGGGCTGATTGGACTGTTGATTCTCTTAACAGTTCTAGGAATCTCTATTTTCGCATTAATATATTTTCCATTTAATGTGGTAGCGAAATGGAATGAACCAACTTTCTGGCAAGATAATCCTAGAGTCGCCGCTCCACAATGGTTTTCCCAACTAATAGGGAGAAATCTTCCTCAAACGATCTATATCACCCCTCAAGACTTCAGTAAATACGAATATGGAGTGACAGGCTTAAAATACGTGATCTTAGAGAGCCGCATAAAATATGATTATGATGATTTCCCATCGGAGCTTTTTGCAGTCATATACGCAAATTTCTCGGGAAATAATCCAATGGCAACCGTTAAGATAATACGTCCAGACGGTTTGGAAGTAGTTGTCTTTCATAATGTACTGAAGAGCGATATGAATTTCTTATTCATAAGTTCTGACATCTCAATAAAAGAGACCGTGAAAAACTCTCTAGCCGGCTTAGGTTTAGTAGCTAATGGTACAGGAACAATTTATCCAGAAATCTGCATCTTTGCTGTAAATAATGAAAACATGTTCACCTACGGTCAAGCCAATGTTCTTAAGGGAACCTACAAAGTGAGAATAGAGCTAATATTCTCCAATATAAATGACACCGCTGATGCAAAATTCACCATCTACGGAAAAGTTTACGGCATGGCTGGAACAGACAATTTAAGGCGAGATCTATTTATAGGAATAGTTTGGGGTGCTCCAGTAGCTTTAGCATTTGGGCTCTCCGCAGCCGTTGCCACAAGCATTATTCAATCCTTAATTGGCGCATTAAGCGCATGGTACGGTGGACTGGTTGATGAAATAATTCAACGGATTACAGAAGTCTATATGATATTGCCCTTCTTGCCCTTTTTAATAATGATTTCCCTATTCTATAAGGTGAACTTATGGCTTCTAGTTGTCTTAATAATCGTGCTAAGTATTTTTGGAGGTATAACTAAGACTGCTCGAAGCGTAACATTCCAAATAATAAGCGAACAGTACATTGAATCAGCAATATCTTACGGCGCAAGTAAGCTAAGGATACTCTTCCTATACATAATGCCTCGTCTCCTCCCCTATATGGTTGCGAATATAGTTTTAAATGTACCAGCATTCGTTTTTCTTGAAGCAGCACTAAGCATTCTAGGACTTGGGGACCCGATGATGCCCACATGGGGCAAAATAATCAGCGACGCGTACTCAAATGGAGCAATCATACATGGTTATTGGTGGTGGATTCTCATACCAGCATTCCTAATAATAGTTACTGCATCCGCATTTGCATTGATAGGCTATGCACTTGACAAGTTTGTTAATCCACGACTGAGGGAGAGATAATGTTAAAGCTTGAAGATGTTAGGCTCTTTTATCGTACACGAAGAGGAAGTGTCCGAGCTGTAGACAAAGTAAGTTTTGAACTTGAAAGAGGGGAAACTCTGGGATTAGTAGGTGAATCTGGTTGTGGAAAATCTAGTACAGCATTAGCCATAATGCGGATTCTACCTAGAAATGTGGATGTTTACGAGGGGAAAGTTCTGCTTGAGGGAGTAAACCTTCTCGACCTAAGCGAAGATGAATTCAGAGAGAATATTAGATGGAAGAGAATCTCCATGGTTTTCCAGGGTGCAATGAACTCGCTTAATCCAGTTCTAAAGGTGGGTTTCCAAGTTGCTGAACCCTTGATGGTGCATAAGAAAATGGATAAGAAAGAGGCTATCAGTAAGGTAAAGGAAATGTTTAAACTTGTTGGTTTGCCACCGGACTTTACTGAGCGATACCCGCACGAGCTTAGTGGAGGTATGAAGCAGAGAGCAGTCATCGCAATGGCTTTAATTATGAATCCAGAAATAATAATTCTTGACGAGCCGACTTCAGCCTTAGATGTGAGCATCCAAGCGCAAATCATGAATCTCCTTAAGAAACTTAAGAAAGAATTCAATATATCAATGATATTTATAACCCATGATATAGCCCTATCTAGCGATATTTGCGATAAAATAGGTGTAATGTACGCTGGTCAAATCGTTGAATTGGGAACAAGCGAAAAGGTACTTCTAACTCCGAAACATCCATATACTCAAAAATTAATTGCGAGTGTCCCATTGTTGAGAAGTGATAAAATACCTGATTTTATTCCAGGTACTCCTCCGGATCTTGTTAATCCGCCGAAGGGATGTAGATTTTATCCGCGATGCCCTTACGCCAAGAAAGAATTTGAGGGAAGAGAACCTCCTTTCGTGGAGGTTGAGGAAAACCACTTTGTTAGATGCTGGCTTTATAGTGATGAGAAATGAATGAAGAATTAATGGTTCTCGAAGATATAAGAACATATTTCTACGTTAGTAAAAGCTTATTTAAAACGCTTACTGTGAAAGCTGTAGATGGAGTATCCCTAAAAATATCTAAGGGTGAAATTGTTGCAATTGTAGGCGAATCCGGATCTGGGAAAACCACCCTTGGAAGAACCGCGCTAAAGCTTGTTAATCCGGTATCAGGGAAAATAATCTTTGAAGGAGTAGATATAACAAATCTAACTAAGAATTTGAAGTGGTTCAGAAAAAAGGCTCAGATGATATTCCAAGATCCGTTCACCTCCCTAAATCCCTACATGACAGTCAAACAGATAATCGAAGAGCCGCTAGTGATTCATGGATTCGGTGAAAAGGAAAGGAAGGAAAGAATCATTAAGGCCTTGAAGGATGTGCGTTTATATCCGCCTGAGGAATTTCTTCCAAAGTATCCGCATATGCTATCTGGTGGACAGAGACAAAGAGTTGGAATAGCGAGAAGTCTCGTTCTTGAGCCAAGCTTCATCGTAGCGGATGAGCCTGTTTCGATGATCGATGCATCGAGTAGGGCTGAAATACTGTTTCTTATGCGCGATATTCAGAAAAAATATAATATGGGTATAATGTATATAACTCATGATATTGCCACCGCAAAGTACTTCTCAGATAACATAGCCATAATGTATGCTGGTAAAATCGTAGAGTACGGCCCCTCTTACACAATTCTCAAAAGTCCATTTCACCCATATACGGTCGCTTTAATTGAAGCAGTTCCTGATCCGGATCCGCAGAATCGGTTCAGATTCAGAAAAGTTATTCCAGGCGAGCCACCAAATCCTATTAACCCACCATCAGGATGCCGTTTCCATCCAAGATGCCCCTACTCGGACGGTAAAAGATGTGTTAAAGAAGAACCACAACTGAGAGATTTTAATAACAGGAAAGTAGCCTGTCATTATGCAGAGAACTTTCTAAAAAAATAGCATAGCTAGAACCCACTTGTATGGGCGAATTCTCTTGAAAACTGGCTGGTGCATCTGGATCACAGGTCTACCCGGAAGCGGGAAATCTACAATCGCCCATCTATTAGTTAGGAAACTTAAGTCACTAGGGATTCATGCATATATTCTATCCTCTGATGCTCTCCGTAGAGTTATGACGCCCAACCCCAAATACACTGAAGAAGAACGAAATATTGTTTATGGAACACTTGTATATATAGCTAAGCTGCTTACGGATAATGGAGTAAACGTTATTATTGATGCCACCGGAAATAGGAGGAAATATAGAGACCGCGCCAGAAGAGAGATTCAGTGTTTCATGGAAGCTTATGTTAAATGTCCGATAGAAGTGTGTATAAAAAGAGAATCTAGGCGTAACATAGACTCTTATGGCGCACCTAAAAACATATATAAGAAAGCCTTCACCGGCGAAAGCAGAACAGTTCCAGGCTTGGGATCTCCATATGAGGAACCACTGAATCCAGAAGTCACAGTTGACTCAAACAAGCTAAACCCGGAGGAATGTGCTGAAAAAATATTAGAAGCTATCGTTAAGAAGTTTGTGTCTCAAGTTGGCTAGCGTAAAAAGAATCATCTCTTGATCCTCCGGTTTTGGTTCACACACTCTAAAAACACTATAAGAGAGTCTTACTAGTAAAATCGTTAACAAAAAGGTGTCTGAGAGGAAACTTTCGTAGAGTAAACCTTTAGCTAAACCATCAATTACCATACAAACTTTCCAACTTCATTTAATCTACACTTTTCAAGAAGTAAAGGTTTAAAGATAAAAATAAAAAAATATGTTTCTCGCACTTAAGTGTGATACAATCTATGTTTCGAGTTTTACTCTTTTATCAGTTTTAGTTTTTAATTCTTCAAACTAGAATTTTACTTTAGAGAAACAAATTTTCTCAATTTTTGGAGCATTTTTAGGCGTTCTCTATCTCCTAGCTGAGCTTTTTCAACGGCTTCTCTAAGTATCCTTATTGACTCATCCATAGCTCTCCTATTAACTGGATACGGCACTCCATCTTTTCCGCCGTAGGCAAACGAATATTTCACTGGATCTCTCCAGCTAGGCTTAGATCCATAAATTATCTCAGCCACTAACGCCAGACCCCTAACGGTTGATGGACCTATACCTTTGATTCCTAATAGTTCTTCATAGTTTTTCGGCTGTATTTCATATGCTTTTTTCAGCGCCTTCCAGTTTATTGTGAAGGGCATAGATAAAAACTCTGTAATGTAATCTTTCCACTCTTTAGCTGACAGCTCTGGAATCCACTCTTGAAGGGTTCTTTGACATGCCGGCCGCATCATCTTAAACATTTTTGCAACTTTCTCGGTTCTTTCCTTGGCTATGTCAACGGATGTTTTGCGGCATTCTTCGCTTTCCCTAGATGTCATATCTAAAGCTATTGGTCGACGTGCATTGCCAACTATCGCCTTATGTGGTTCAACAACGAAACTTTTAACATTTTCTGAGAGCCAGTGATATCTGCGTGCCGTTTTATCATTCACGTTCATTCCTTGCTGTATGACTGCCCATTCACCATCCTCGGTTATAAAGAAGGCGTGATGATATAGTGGGTAGCCAGCTTGAATAGCCGTATTATCAACCTTCGCGCTCATTCTACTCGCGTATTGTAGACTATTTATCTTGCTAGTTGAAAGGTTAAAGATTTCCCCGATTTTAACTATTTCAGATAATGTTCTTCTGGAGGCTTTACCCTTGCCGCCGCAGACAGCTATGCCTAAATCCCTATTTTTTAGGGTTGTCTTCAAAACTCCGGTAACAACGGTTGTTACACCTGAAGAGTGCCAATCATAGCCTAAAACACAACCAAAAGCTTGAAACCAATATGGATCTGAAACTCTTTGGAGGAAAACATTCCGCCCATATTCGTCAACGATTATTGTAACTATTTCTCCCGCTAACTTCACCATACGCTCAACTAGCCACTGAGGAGCCCTACCGTGATGAAGCGGTAGCTCAGCGAATCCTGTTCTCTTCAATTAAATCACAAGCTAATAGCTTACGCTTTCCCCACTTAAATCTTAGAAATTAGATATGTGAAAAATTTAACTTAAGCTTTCCGTGCAATATGGCTTAAATAAGTTTTCTTCAAAAGTTTTCCATTTCGATCTATTTCTCCATATTTGATTCTCGTTGTTGAGATGGGGATTTTATCTTCAGCTAAAACCATGTCAATAACAATTATCTTCAGCGGTTTAAGACCCCTCTTTTTCCTTAACGTATTTAATTCTTTAGCTCTTAGCTCAGTCTCCCTACTAACGACTATTGCTTCAATCTCCTCGCTTGTTGCTGCCGGGCCATAGGGATCTGAAAGCGGAGTTATTCTTGCTCTATTGAAGACACCAGCATCTCTGAGAAACTTTACTAGCTCTTCCATCCTGTTCTTATAGGGGGCTATGTCATGATTTTTACGTAGCTTTCTCGCGAACTCATCAGTACATAGACCTATCCAAACTTTTTCACCATACCTAAAAGCAGTTGCGAGAAGAACTCTATGACCTCTATGTAACTCGTCAAATGTTCCACCAACCGCAACAACCTTGAAGCGGAAGCTTGGTTTTTCGGATTCGCTCATATCCAACCCAGCCGGAAATCTATGGTTTAGTAGCGTTCTATGATTTAACATTTTTCTTTTTCACTCCAATGGTTTGCTCCTTAAATGGATTGAGAGATGGAAAAGCTTGAATACATACCTTAAGGATTGGGGGGCCGAGAATTATGAGGAATGGTATTTCAGTTGCGAAAGTCCATATTAACCATATGAAAGCCACATATAGAGGTAATTGAAAGCCCCCTCCAACTGCAGCTGGTAAAACAAATATTTGGCTATAGGCCCAGACTGCGAAGCCTATAATTGTGCTACCCACTCCTAAACCTATTATTGATGCTATACCATAACCCCTCCACTGGGGCCATACATATCCTACAATAATCATCAGAGCATAGCTTGCAATAGAAAGCCCTATAAATAGAATTACAGCATTAAGTGATACGTAGACTAGCAACAAATATTCCAACAAAGCGAATCCAGCCAAAAGAATTATGCTTGTCACGGCGATGGTTTTAGTCCAATCTATTCTCTTCCTTGAAATGTATCCAATGAGATAAAAGCCGATAAAGTTAGCTGTCACCCCGGCAGAGAGACTGAGTAGGGGATCATGATGTATTAGGAGATCACTTATGAATATGCCTATGGCGGCCCCTAAACCGCCAACTAAGGGGCTGAAAAGTACCGCAAAGACTGCGGGGATTACAACTGAAGGCCAAAATCTAACTATGCCGACTCCGGGAGTTGTTATGGGAGCTAGTAAGTAAATCATGTAACCAACGACGCCGTATAAAACCCCGCATAGGGCGCTTGCGATAATATCTATCGCCCTCATGGAGGATCAGACTCCGAATTAAACGTTGATTAGGAATGTATGGAAAAATAAGATTTTTGTATAAAATGTTTAAATATATTCTAAATTTCCATTCGTAAAAGGGTTAAGTAAAGATCTAAAAATGAAGAATATTTGAACGTTAATTAGGGATTGAAGTTTCTGGATAAGTAGAGATGAAAAGATGGGGTTTGCATGATGATTGTTGGTTTAGATATTGGGGCAAGTATGGCTAAAGCGGTTGTTATAGATAAGAATTTAAAAATTATTGATAGATGCATAATCCCAGTAGACAAGCCTAAAACTACAGCCCTAAAAATTTTAAGCGGATTTCTCAGTAGATTTGCTGTTCAAGCAGTCGCTGTCTCCGGTGGAGGCTCAAGATTAATTGATAATAAGATTTTGGGTTTACCAGTTAGGAGAATCAATGAGATAAAGGCAATAGGACTTGGGGGCTTACTTCTATCCCAAAGAGATAAGGGGTTAGTTGTGAGCGCTGGAACGGGAACCGCGCTTGTAGCTGCCTATGAGAAAGGTAAAATTGTGAAACATGTCGGTGGAACAGGAGTTGGTGGAGGAACAATTCTTGGGCTTTCGAGAAGGATTTTGAACATAGTTGAGTTTGAAGTTTTAGAGAATATAGCTTTAAAAGGAAACTCTAATCGGGTGGATTTAACAGTTGGCGATATTGTTGGCGGTTCGGTTGGAATAATGCCGGCTGAGGCAACAGCCTCTAACTTTGGGAAGCTAACTCGAAATTCTAGCATTAATGACGTCGCTGCTGGAATCTTTAACATGGTTTCGCAAACTATTGGCGTTATAACAGCTATGGCTGCAAAAGCGTATAATCTAGAGGATAGCGTAGTAATTGTTGGAATGCTAGCTAAGAGCAGGCTATTCTCAAAGATAGTGCGTGAAACCACGGAGCTATTTGGCATAAAAGCTCTAATACCAGAAAATTGTGAGCTATTTGGAGCATTAGGAGCTGCTGCTTCAATCATTTAAATTAACTATTAATTTTTGGACTAAATCTAAATAATAATGATGGATTAACGTAAAGTTTAAAAGTTAAGCCTCCATTTTTGGATATGCCCCCAGAGGTGTTTTAAGCTTTGACTCTTAATCCCGTTCTTGAGAAAAGATTGCAGGTGCTGATTAAGCTCCGGAATTATAAGATCATAGAGAGGGAGGAAACCAAAGAGGGAGCATTAATTATCATCGAAAATCCTGAAGGTGAGAAAGGTCTTATATGGGCCATATCAGCCATCGATACGATAGGCGTCCGATACGTTAACCAAATGTTGAAGCATATGGCTTCCAAAGAGGTTAAGGAGGGAATAATAATGGGTAAGAAGTACACTCAATCCGCTAAGTCTATGGCTAGAAGAAAAAATATCGAGCTCATATCTCAGAATTTCCCATCATTTAACATTTTCGAGCATTATCTGGTTCCAAAACACGAAATTCTTTCACCTGAAGAGAGAAAAGCTGTTCTAGAGAAATATCGCATCGAACCCTATAAGCTACCGCACATAAAGGCTTCTGACCCAATAATCCGCGTCATCAAAGCTAAACCAGGTGACATAATAAAGATAACAAGAAAGAGCCCAACAGCTGGAGAATATGTTTACTACCGTTACGTAGTTGAAGGTTAAATTAAACCAGCCTTTTAGTCTAATCACTATTCCTCTCTTCACTCTTGATTTCATACAGAATTACCAGAGCCTCGCCCAGAGGCACACCTAGTTCCGCGGCAAGTCTCCTAGGCGTTATATCCGGCTGCTCTCGAATTACCTTTTCCTTAACATAAGATCTATGATGCTTATACATCACCATCGCATGAACCGTCTCAACAAGTATCGGCCAGAGCGGATCATTCACATATTTGCTGAATTCCTCATTCATAAACCATCGCTCCAAAAGGTTTTGATTATAAATTGGAAAATTAATTTAATCATAAATCATTGGGAAGGTTTAAAGAAATATCTTGGCCATTGAGGCCACGTTGATGAAATAGTAGTATCGAAGTCAATCTCTAATTCCATACCCACTTTTAGGTCTTCATGCTTCACATTTCGGATGATTCCCGGTAATCGAACCCCATTCTCAAGTTCGATTATTCCAAGGGCGTAGGGAACCATGGATTGAAATTCTTCTGGAGCAACGTAAATAACTGTATATGTTAGAAGTCTACCTTTGTTGCTTAGCTGAGTCCAGCTTAGATTTCTTGAAAGACATTTTGGACACATTAACCTAGGTGGAACAAAGATTAGCCCACATTTATTACATTTAACGCCCATAAGTTTTCTTTCGCCTATAAATTTGTAGAATTGTTCAATAGTGAATGGAGTTATTTCACTCATTTCATCATCCCCTTCGATATATATGAACTATACAGGTGGCGCCGCTTCCACCCAAGTTTTGAGTCAAACCTATTTCGCAACCGTCAATCTGCCTCTTATCAGCCTGCCCAGTTAACTGAAGGAAGATTTCATAAAGCTGTGCAACCCCTGTTGCACCCACTGGATGACCTTTAGCTTTAAGCCCTCCGCTCGTATTTATCGGTAGCTCACCATCCAGCATTGGAGCCCCACTTTCAATAAATTTTCCTCCCTCTCCAGGCTTGCAGAAGCCTAAATCCTCATAAGCCATTATTTCAGCTATTGTGAAGCAGTCATGAACTTCTGCAATATCAATATCTTGAGGCGTTAACCCAGCCATTTCATAAGCCTCTTTAGCAGCTATTTTTGTCGCTTTTAAACTCGCCAAGTCATCTCTTTCATATAGTCCTATCGCATCTGTTCCATGCCCTGAACCAATTATGTAAACTGGTGTATCAACATATTTTTTGGCTATTTCCGGCTTGGTTAGAATTGCGCAGCTAGCTCCATCAGAGATCAGGGAGCAGTCATAGAGCTTTAGCGGTTTGGCTATAATCCTTGAGCTTAAAACTCGCTCAACAGTAACTTCCTTTTGCATGTGAGCTTTAGGATTTAATGTACCATTATGATGATTCTTAACTGCAACAAGCGCCATCTGCTCTTCAGTTGTGCCATACTTATGCATGTGAGCTGTTGCCATAAGTGCAAATAAACCTGGGAAGGTTGCACCGTTCCATTGTTCGAAGGGATAATCGGCTGCCATAGCTAAGTACTCGGTTGCCTCAGAAGTCGCTCTGTCGGTCATCTTTTCAAATCCTCCAACCATAACAATGTCGTACATTCCTGAACATATCGCAAATAGTCCATATCTTATAGCTGCAGCAGAGGATGCACACGCAACCTCCGTTCTAACGGCTGGCGTAGGTAATAGTCCTGCCCAATCAGACATTATTGGAGCTGAATGACATTGATGTTCAAATGACTCACTCATATTGCCAACTATAAGCATTTTAATGTCTTTTCTGGGATCTAAATTTGAGCATCTTTCAAAGGCTTCCAAAGCTGCTTCGGCGAATAGCTCCCTTCCTGAAAAACCTTTTCTTTTACCAAACTTAGATAATCCCGCTGATATGATTGCTGCTAAGGGTTTACCTTTCAAATCGTCTCACATCTCCAAAATGGTTTTAGCTCTCAAGATTAATTATTTTAAGGATTAAATTTAATATTCTCAAATGGGAGTATATAATGCTAATGTAAAAACTGCTATTTGCTTAAATTCATTTTTTCCTTAATAGCCCCAGCTATTTCCTCAGCTCTTTTTATCCCTAGCTGTGTTATTCTATACTCTCCCTCAGATACTTTCTCAATTAAACCTCTATCAATAAGTTTTGGTAACTCATTACTTATGGTTTTTCTAGCTTTCCTAGTCAATCTCGAAAGCTCAGTTGGAGATAAAGTGTCTTTTTGAAGCTTTCCAACCTTGTTACCCATATACGCTCCTAGAAGAACAAGGCAAATAGCATTTCTAGCGGACAAAACAACGTTTGGATTAATTACTGGTCCATCAGAGGTTATTTCCATTAACCCTGTAATTTCATCAGCTATTTTAATTAAGTCTGGCGTGTAGATTATTTTCTGGAGCGCTCTTATACTGGGATAAATTTGCGATAGAAATCTTAGTATAGATTCAAAAACTTGATCAGCATCTCCCTCAAAATCCACTTTTGTCTCATCAAACTCTAGATGCGCTTTAACCCAGCCAGTTTCATTCACCTTTTATCCTTCCTCTGGCTTGATTCTAGGTAAGATTTCATCCAAAAAGAACTTTATACCTAGAGTTGTTATTTTATATTCTCCTCGCCCAACTCTTTTAACTAAGCCCATATTTGTGAGCTCGCTTAGGCGAGCTGCAACAGTTCCACTCTTACTGCCAGTGGCGGTCATGATCTCGGCTGTAGAGAGAGAATCTCTGTCTAAGCGGCCAATTTTGTATCCAATATACGCTTTAATAAGATTTAACATTATTATGTTTCGGTCTCCACCTAACTTTCCCCGCGGGACGATTACTACTGGACCTTCTGGTGTGAACGCGATCAAGCCTTTCACGCTTTTTATGAGTTCTTCTAAATTGACTGTTAAGATTAGTTGGGAGGCAAGGTCATAGGTTGGGAGATATTCGCTTATGAATTTAGAAAAAGCCTTTATAACCTCATCAGGTTTTCCAGTGAATTTTGTTTCAACGTCTTTATATTTTACAGTTAATTCTAGATTGGCTTCCTCGCCATACATTCTCATTCACGGACCTCATCTTCACATATATTAGGCTCAGCTTAAAGATTTTTCGCCGGAGATTGGTGGTTAAAAACAAAATATTATTTTAATGTTTTAAACAAATATATTTTGTTGTTTTCAGAGCGGTGTTTGGAGGAAAATAAAAGATTGAGCATATCTAAGCTTTTACCTAGACGTTTAAGCTTCTCAAAGATCTGCGATATTTTGGTTGCATATCTGAACTCTGGTGCAGACAAAAAATATGTTAGCGTAAGCGACGTGGCAAGCAAATCAACAGTTACATTACACAATATTAGCCGTAATAACGGCTTCCTTAAAAGCTGGGGATTTATAGAGGAAAGCGAAAAGGAGCAGGGGAAATACAGACTCACGCACGAAGCTGCTGAGTTCGCTTACGCTTATCGAATAGACCCTAATGGGAACTTAACTAGAGATCTTTTAAGGAAAATTCTATCTAAAGACGAAGTTTTAGTAAAATTTGTTGAACGCGTAAAAAATGAGAACCTAAATAGAGAAACTGTTCTTATAGAATTACCGAGGGTTACCGGCGATCTAAGGGCCGATAAAGTTGGGCTTAATGCCTTTCTAGAATTAATAGCTTACGCTTTTCAGATAGACTGGTTGCATAAGCCTATAAAACCGTCTAGACCTGCAAGAAAAATTGTTTCCCAACCAGAAGTTAGAAGAGTAAAGCACATTGCTAAAAGAAAGGTCAGCCTTCCCATAGGAATTAGTGAACCACATGCAAGCATTTCAATAAACTTAAATTTAACAATAAGTCCGGAAATACCTCCCACAATCCTAAAAAAATACGTTAAAGCTATGCTTGAAGCCTATGACGAATATGCTCAGGAAAAATCCTAATAATTAATTGGGGGCTTATTTAGGTTTGATAAGATTGCTTTAGCTTCGGTATAACTTTTTCCTCAATCCAGAATTCGCCTTTGGGGCTTAGAGTCCACTCAGGTTTCTCCAACGTCGGTTTGAATACTAAACCACGTTTAGCCATTTCATTCAATCTGGAGGACACTTGAACTCTTAAACCTGAATATTCAAGAAGCCGCCTTATCTGCGATGGCCTACTGCTCCTATTTTCAGAGAAATAAAGGATCAAGCCTACGGCTTCATAATGTGTTATAAGCTTGGTGTCCTTTAGGATGAGAACTGGACCGGTCTCCGTGAATTTCACTATGTCATTAAATTCTGTATCGCTTTTGTTTGGCATAACCATTTCTGAAATAACGGCTTCTATTTCACTGACGAAGTTTTCTGGCAGAGACTTGAGGGTATCAAGTAAGTCGCCAGCTGTTAACCCTTCAATAATTATTTTACCGAAGGAAGTCTTTATTTCTGCTTGAATCCGCCCCAAGAAGCATCCCATTTTTCTTTGGTAAAAGAAACTTATAATATTTATTATGGGAATCGTAATATTTTATATATGGTTATATCATTTAGACAGCATCCGCGTTATTCTCTCCTTAATCATCCGGTTCACCATCTCTGGCTTAACTCTTCCTCTTAAATTCTTCATCACCATGCCCATTAACACACCCACCGCATTTAATCCTCTCCTCATTATTAAATCTCTGTTTTCATCCATGTATTTGCTTATTATTGATTCAAGTTCCTCCTTTGAGAGCATGGTTAAGCCTAATTCTCTAACAGCATCCATCGGTTTAGCATCCTTATGCTCGGCAAGCCACCTTACAATCTCCGGTATAGCTTCCTTAGACGTTTTTTCCAGACTTACAAGCCTAAAGATCTCAATGATCTGTTTATCGGTTAAGGCTTCGATTTTTACGCCATCACGCTTGAGAGCCTTGAAAGTTTCTGTTAATGTTGCAGCGACAACTGTAGGAGCAAATCCTGTTTCTTTAACAATAATCTCAAAAAGATCACTGTACTCTGAGTCTAATAGCTGTCTAGCTAATTTCTCATTTATGTGATAGCTTTCCATTAGCCTCTTAATTTTCTCCTCTGGAAGCTCCGGCAGCTTCTCCTTCAGCTCATTCACATATTCGCTGGTTATCTTTATTGGAGGAACATCCGTCTCAGGATACATCCTGGCGGCTCCAGGTCTAGGCCTCATATATCTTGTTGTTCCGTCTGGTTTAGCTGCACGCGTTTCTTCTGGGACACCTTTAAGCGCTTCACGTGCTCTTTCAACAACCGCTTTAAGAGCATCTCTAGCATTCTCAATATTATCTGCAACCAGCACGATGGCATCTTCAACTTCAGCATTCATTTTCCTCCTTAGTTCAGCGATCTCCGTTTCTGAGACGCCGTAAGATTGAAGTTCATCAGTGTGGAGTATCCCTCCAACTCTTCCCCAGAATTTTGCTCTATCAGATAGTTCGCTTCCAAATCTTAATCCCGGGATCAGCTCTGAACCTAATAAGCCAGCGAATTTAGGTAGTTTAACCGCCAATATTGTTTTGTTCCGGCTTATAGCTTTACGTAGAATACGGCATTTTGTTTCTCTAAACACTGGCGTAACGTCAATAAACTCTTCCTTTAGATCCTCCTCTCTGAGGCCACGCTTCTTTAATTCCTCGCGAATTCTTAGAAGATTTAGTTGACGTTGTACTTCATACTCGATAACTTTAGAGATGAGACCGAGCTCTTGAACACCCTTAATCTCTATTAAGGCTCCATCTCTAATGGATATGTTTAGATCTTGCCTTATTGTTCCAATTCCACGTTTAACTCTTCTGGTAGCTCTTAGGATTCTGCCTATTGCTAAAGCAACCTTTTCAGCCTCCTTCGGCGTGTTTATTACAGGCCCAGTTGTAACTTCTACAAGAGGAATGCCGAGCCTATCAATTCTATAGCGTATTATAAAGCCTTCTTCACCCATTTTTCTGGCGGCATCCTCTTCAAGGCTTATGTGTTGAATAGGCACCTTCTTACCATCAACGATTATAAAACCATTTAGGGCTACCACACATGTTCTCTGAAAACCAGTCGTATTAGATCCATCTATAACTATTTTGCGCATGACATATATTTCGTCAACGGGTTTAGCGTTCATCATAAGCGCTATCATTAGAGCTATCTCTAAGGCTTCACGATTAAGCTCATGAGGAGGCTCTTCATCCATCTCAACAAGACAAGAGGTTTCACTATTAGCTTCATAGAGTATTTTTACACCCTTCTTAAACTCAAAGTATGCGGCAGGATCTATCTGACCTAATTCGCTCTGCGTTGGCCTCAATCTACGTAGAAACAATATTTCCGGATCGCCTTTAAACAATTCAGGCTTGCATCCGCAGAAAAGTTTTTCACGGGTTGCAAGCTGTTGATGGCATTCTAAACCAACTTTAAGACCTAGCTTCTCATAGTCAATTCTCAGTTAAATCACCTCCTTTTTCCAATCCAAATTTTTAGGTCCTTATGGTTTTTGGAGGCTCGATGTGCTCAACTGTTCTATTCGAGAATTCATTTGCAATATTGGTTAGAAGAAGCTTTTTGATCTCTTTAGGATCTTTGGTTTGGGCTAAACACCACATCATCTTAACAAGGGCTGTTTCAGCCAGCATGTCTCCTAGCGGAATAACCCCCATTGCCAGCAGATCTCTACCATTAGAATAAACATTCATGTTTACGCGTCCCCAGATACATTGGGATGTCATAGCGACTATCACGCCGCTTTCTATTGCATTTTTAATGGCGGGAAAACATTCGCGACGGATGTGACCTAAACCGCTTCCCTCCAAGATTATACCCCTATAGCCTTTTGAAACATGCCAGTCGATAATTTCAGGGTTCATACCAGGATAAAACTTTATTAATGCAGCCCTATCATCGAAATTGGCCTTTAAGGTAAGCTTCCGCTTTGGATCTCTAGGTCGATAATCATCCGCCAACATAATAATATCGTTATTAATGATTCTTGCAAGAGGCTTGGCATTTATAGTTTTAAACGCATCCCTACGGCTTGTGTGACACTTTCTAACCTTCGTTCCCCTGTGTAAAACTATTGATTCATCTGAGGGTGTCTCATGCATTGCAACAGAAACCTCAGCGAAGGGCGCTTTTGAAGCTGCCAAAACCGCGCCTATGAGATTCAAAGCTGCGTCAGAGCTAGGTCTATCCTCAGATCTTTGGGCGCCGACAAATACAACTGGAATGGGCAGATCTTGCAGTGCAAAACTTAGAGCTGCAGCTGAATAACCCATTGTGTCGGTTCCATGCGTTATAACGATTCCCTGAACACCTTTAGAAATGTGTTTGGCGACGGCCCTAGCGATGGCTGACCAGTGCTTGGCTGTTAGATCCTCACTGAAAACACTGAAGAGGATCTCCGCATTGATAACCGCTATATCTGATAGTTCCGGCACGATGCTATATAAGTCGTCCGCTGAGATTACGGGTCTAACAGCACCAGTTCTATAATCAACGCGACTAGCTATGGTTCCTCCGGTACTTAGGATAGTGACTTTTGGAAGATCCGGTCTTTGTTTTGGTGGGGACGGGGGGATAAAAGACGGTTTTGCTTCAGTTCTAATTCGCTCTATTTTGGTTGTCGGCGTGATTTCTATTCCAATATTATAGCCGGATTTTGTTTTTATCACTATATGCTTGTCATCGCTATACTCGGATCTGGGAATTAAAATCCCTTCATAAGTGCAATCATTCTTGGTTATGCGTATTAAATCTCCGATTTTAGCTTTGATCTTGATAAGCGCTTCCAAAGCTGAACCTTTATAGCCGGGCAGATTCTCGCTCATCATAGTTCCTCCAAATTAAGAAAAATAAAATTATGGAATAACCTAACACTAACATATTTGATTTCATCGCGGTTTATGTGTTGCGTATTTTAAGCATTCTAAGAGAGTATCTTGTAGACTCTGTCGCCCTCTCTAACTCTCTGATTAACTTTTAATCCTATGCTTTGTCCGCTATGTGCAACATTTACGTTTTCATGCTCTATCTGCATAGATTCAACAGTCTGCTCAAAATTTGTTGTCGCACCCTTTATGAGGATTTTATCGCCAACGGATAAAGTATCCGTTAACTCAACCACAGCTACACTTATTCTAGTGAAGTAGTGAGTTACCTTTCCAACTTCCTTCAATTCTCGCTCAGACATACGATCTTTCACCAACAGTCTAAAATAGGTTCACCACTCACTTAAATGATTTATCATAAAGAAAAGCTTTTCAATGATAAAAATGTTGCATTAAAATCCGGTTTTCAGCCGAGAGGGGTACTCAATGGTTACCTTTGAAGTCAGCTAAGATTTTTTCTTTGACTGTCTCAAAATGTTCTGGAAGCTTCTGCGGTGGAAGCTTTCTAGCTAAGTACTCCGAGAAGTGTCTCGAATATTTCTCCGGATTCTCCGTCGCCAGCATCTCAGCATATTTTGCTATATGTTCTCCACGTATTCTGGATTCATCGGGAAGTATTGATTCGTCATGCGGCACTTCAATTCCTG
The DNA here is from genome assembly GCA_964431725.1 of uncultured Candidatus Bathyarchaeia archaeon. GTDB lineage: Archaea > Thermoproteota > Bathyarchaeia > Bathyarchaeales > DTEX01 > DTEX01. The sequence continues at coordinate 20,851 of CAYSKG010000003.1, forward strand.
CGTCTAAGAAGCCTTTCATTGCAGCGAATACGCCAGCCCCTTTAGAGGGAGTATGTAAGCCTATATCCAATATGGCTTTTTTGATTCCTTTGGCTGAAGCCCTCAAACCGCATAGAAGCCCAGTTAGATATGCTGCAGGAAGATTGTTCAGGCTTCCGAGCCAACCATACTTTTTTCTGAGCTCACGGGAGTGGGCTGACGTCATAACTATGTCGCCTATAACAGTTGCCCTTACTAGCTGAGTGATGATGTTTCTTCCCGTTTTTCTGACAACCAATCTAGGTAGCTTGGATATTATGAGCTTTTTTCTCTGCCTATAATCTGTTTTGCCTTCTCTTCTTCTCCTAAATGGAACATTGTAGGATGGGCCTCTCGCCATTAACGCTTCCTCCTTAAGTCATGGACTTCAATATAGCGATGTAGGTCTGAAACAGATCTGAAAACTCCGCTTTTAGCCTTGAGATATAGTTGACGGTAAACCCTTGTCGTTATTATACGCTTCTCTTTGAGCTTGCGTAGTCTTCTTCTTAAGGCTCTAATCTTCTCCACCCAGGCCCTTTTCAGTTTAGCTCTAGTCTTCTTTGAACCGCTTCTGCTTCCAGCTCCCCTACGCCGTCCCTTCTTTCTCTTTTCATGCAATATGCGTGCACGAGCCCGGCTGACGCCTTTCTCTTTGAGCTTTCTTATCGCTCCTTCATGGATTAGCCTTCTTATATCTTCTCTTGTTATTGCAGCCTCAACGTCTTCAAGTCTCTCAGGATCTATCCAAACTCTTCCCTCGCCTACGCCGAGAACCTCCGCCGCCATTCTACGTTGGCTCCTCAAATTCAAAATCGACACCTCCACATTCAGCTAGGTTTTTACTGTTTTCTCAGCCTCTAACTCCACGGTTACCCCAGGGTTTAGAATGTGTATACCTAGTTCTTTCGCTCTATTAAGAATTTCAGCTCTTTTCCTTGCTCCAACTGTATGAGCTATTCTTATGGCTTCCGTTTCAGGATTAATTTTTCTTAAATCATCAATGTTATAAACGAGAACTTCCTTAAAGGCTGATGGATGGAGACCTCTAGCTAGTTTAGGTCCTCTATAGCCAATGTTAACCGTAGCTGGCCAACCTTTTACTTTTCTGCGCATTTTGCTGTCTATTCCCCTAGGTCTTCTCCAGCTCTCTTTTATGCGTTTATAGCGCCAGCTCTCCTGTCGGCGGAACTCAGGCTTCTTACTCTTAATTTTTTTCCTGAGTTCAACTAGCTTTTCTAGGTCTTGATTTTCTGGTTTGCTACTCAATCAACTAATCCCTCCAGCTTTTCATACACATATATTCCGTCCAAGAACCTTCGCGGGTCCCTATTCTTTATTTTTGTTGCTTGCTCTATGTTTGCAGCTGTTTGGCTGACCTCCTCAATGTTTATTCCCTGAACTATTACGTCATCTCCGCTAACCTTAACTTTCACGTCGCCGAATATCTTCGCAACTCTAGGCGCTCTCTCACCCATAAAGTTTTCTATTAAAATTTTATCTCCATCAACCTTAACGGAAACTGGAAAGTGCGCGAAAACGATTTTAAGCTTATATGTAAAACCTTTCGTTACACCTGTAATCATGTTTCTAATGTGAGAGCTGACGGTTCCAACACAAGCTTTCTCTCTTTTCTTGGGCCATAGAGCTGAAACCTCAACTTCGTCGCCTACAACCCGGATTGAAACAGGATGTCTCGAGAAGTCTCGGACAAGCCGCCCTAGCTTGCCCGTGACCTCTACTATATTCCCCTCTACATTAACTTTAACGCCTTCCGGAATCTTAACTTTCCTGACTTCAATATTTCTCTGCATTCTATGATTCTCTCCGGGCGGTCTCTAATATACGTATGCTAAAAGCTTCCCTCCGATTCCTCTCTTTCGGGCTTCTATATGTGACATGACTCCCTGAGAGGTCGTCACTATTAGTATGCCCATATTTTTAGCTGGGAGATAGTTTTTCTCCCAGTTTTCAAGATCTTTAACCTTAAACGAATATCTAGGTCTTATGGCTCCGCACTTATTTATTCTGCCTAGGAGCTGAACCCTAAATTTTCCGGTTCGCCCGTCATCAATAAACTCAAACTCACCAATATATCCATTCATCTGCATAACTCTGAGCACATTGCCCAGTAGCTTTGAGGCTGGCATTATATAGCATTCCTTTTTACGTCTCATCTCATTATTCATTATTGTTGTTAAACCATTTGCTATAGTGTCCAGATTCATGTGAGCATAAACCTCCTTTTTAGGCTAATTGTATTTCTTGAAGCCTAATTTCTCAGCGACCTCCCTAAAGCAGTGGCGACAGAGATTTAGACCATACCTTCTTATTATTGGACCATAGGATCCGCATCTTCTACAGGGTCTACTACCCTTACCAAACTTTCTCTCTTTTCTCTGATTTTTTTTACTCATCTACTTTCCCTCCACCACTTCGACACCAAGCTCTTCTTTTACAAATGCTATTGCTTCTTCAACTGTTAGCTTATGTTTTGAACCAACTTTAGATTTTGCACGCCGCCTATATTTAACCCTATAGCCCGGTCTACGTAATATAACCGTTATATCCATGCCTATTATACCTAGATCCGGCGAATATTTTGTGCCAGCTATGTCAATGTGTTCTCTAATACCGAAAGAGAAGTTTCCGGACTTATCAAAGGAGCTTGCCGGGATTCTATTGTCAACAGCATCTAAAGCTCTCTTTAGGAAATCCATTGCCCTTTCACCTCTCAAGGTAACCATGCAAGCTATTGGTTCTCTACGCCTTATCCCGAAATCCCTTATAGTTTTCTTTGCTCTTCTAAAGCAAGGTTTCTGACCGGTTAGTTCCTCTATTATTTTCATAGCTTTTTCCAAGGGTTCACCGGATTTTCCAACAGATACATTAACAACTACCTTTTCAATTCTAGGTTTGAGCATGGGGTTTGACTCCCACTTAGCCTTAAAGTCTTCAGCTGCCAGCATAAATCTCCTCCATACCACGCAGAGATATTCTTGGAGTTTTATCACCTATAACAAATACGTAATCTAATATTGTGCGGTAGGTTTCTCCCTTATTATCTTCAATAGTTACTAGGTTTCTTCTCCTTTTAATTGAACTTCGCTCATCAATCTCTCTAATAATACCATGTTTACCAATATTCTCTCCATCTATAAATAGCGCCAGCATGCCGATTTCCAATCTCAAATGCTCAAGTATCTCTTGACTTGGCAGACTTATCTTTAAGGTATCAAATGTTCGATAAATGTTTCCGGCCGGATTACTTGGGTCTTCACTACGTATAAGTATATTCCTTCCATCATGAAGATTAAGTTGGATATGACCACCATTCACTGTTGTTTTATTCTCAATTCTACAGATTTTGTATTTTGCTTCTTCATCATCTATCTCATGAAGAATCAAACCTTTCTCAGATGGCAAAACTCTATAGTTTACATTTATTTCAGGGATTGAAACAACATCCATCAATCCGACAGGAAAATGCTCATCACATCTAACTCTTCCATCAACCAAAATCTTACCCTGGGCAATTATCTTCTTTGCCTCTCTCATGGTTTTAGCGAAGCCAAGCAGATCACGCACAATTATTCCTAGGGGTATACACCGCTCGATTGGATGAGGGCCAGGACTAGGTTTAAGGGCCCAAACGAACTTTTTCCTGTGTATGGGCCAGAATTTGGGAGTTACCTCCCGCTTGAGATGTCTTTTCCCACCCATTTTCCCCATGTTCTATGCACCTTTAATGTTTGTTTGAACCTTAGCTTCTTCTTTCACTGAAGCCTCCTTCAGATTCTTTGTTTCTTCAATAACCCCTCTTCTCTCTAATATCTTTTTCCTAAATTTATCATCGAGATTTAGGCGTATAATTTCAACATTAGATGGGTGGATTGGAACGAGTATGGTTGTTCCATCAGCTTTTTCGCGGGTTATTCCCTCAATGAATATGCGATATTTCTTTCTGTCAACTCTCATAACTTTTCCTTCAACACCCTTATAGTCTCCTCTGAGAACCCTAACTGTATCACCTGTTCTAACTGGAAGAGACCTAGTGTTGTAAGTTGACCTTAGCTCTGAGGACAAATGAGCTGAAAGAATTTTCCCGCGGATATGATAGGGAGCTTGAAAGAGTCTTTTCCTCTGCTTGCTCGGTTTAACAGTTTTACTTTTCATAAGCATACAACCACCATTTTTCTCTTTATATTATTATGCTGGCGGCGCTGGCTATTCTCGGCCATCTCTCAGCAGCCTCTCTGGCAACTGGACCACGAATCTCCGACCCCCGCATTTCACCGTCAGGCGTTATGATTACTGCTGCGTTATCTTCGAATTGAACCCATATGCCTTCTGGTCGCCTGTAGGGTTTTCTTTGTCTGACTATTACTGCATGAAATAGTTTTTTCCGCATGTCTGGCGTTCCCTTCCTAACTGAGACAACTACAGCATCTCCTACTGAGGCAGCTGGAACTCTTCTATGTCTACCTTTGTATCCTATTACTTGTACTAATCTGAGAACTTTGGCGCCTGAATTATCGGCGCATTTGATTAGCGACCCTACGTTTATACCCTTGCTTATTTTAACCTTTGGTTTTCCAGCACCTCTTGCGCGTAAACCTCTAGTTTTTGCTTTGGCTGCCATCTAGATCACTTCTCCAACTTTTCTATTACGACGAAAGAAACAGTCTTACTTATCGGTCTACATTCAGCGATTCTTACAACATCATTTTCAGTTGCGTTTATGCAGGGCGGGTTGTGAGCTGGTATGTGACTGTGCCTCCGCTCATAACGCTTGTATTTGGGCACATATTTGAGGTAGTCACGTCTAACTATTACAGTTTTATCCATCTTTGCGCTTACAACGACGCCCTCAAGTATCCTACCTCTAATCTTTAGGGACCCGTGAAATGGACAGTTTCGATCATTACATGTTTTCTCAGGTTTTTTAATTGATTCAAGCGACATTTACCAATGTCTCCTAATTATCTTCTTAACCCTATCTTCTGGGCGACCAATTAAAACTTTACCGTCAACCTCAACAACCGTTTTATCAGGTAAAGTAAAATGGAAAACACAATTCTCTTTAATTAAAATTTTCTCTTCACCTTTACAGAGTATTCTAAATGTGTTTCTAGTTTCATCTATAATTTTACCAGATAAACCAACGCAGCTTGGATTTGTACATTTAACAACCTTAACATTTAATCCAATAAATTCATCTTGAAGGATATAAGACAGATCTCTCATTTTACTCCCCTCATTTCCTCATTATTTACAGTTAATATACGGGCTATCGTGCGCTTAATCTCTCGAATCCTAGCTGGTTTCTCAATGGCACCGCCAGCCTTAACCATGGTTCTTAACCTGATTAGCTCAGTCCTTAGCTCTCTCAACCTTCTTTCTCTCTCCTCACGGGACATTTTCCTGATTTCCCTCATTTTCAGAATTGCCATCCGCATTCAACCTCCATGATTTAGGTTTTTTCAGTTCCGCTTTCAGTCTGATCTTGATTTTCTTCACTTACCTCTTCTAGAAGCTCTACCTCATCCGGAAACTTCGCATCTGGAGAAACTATGAGAACTTTAACACCAAAGATACCGGGCTTAAGCTGAACATGTGCAACTGCCTTCTTAACGTATCTCATAGCGGGCTCTCCACTTTTCGGGATGTAACCATCTCGGAATTTTTCAACTCGAGCACGCTCAGTTCTGAGTTTACCGCTTATGATTATTTCAGCTCCTAGGGCTCCGGCACTCATTATTCGATTTAAAGCCCAGAAGCCAACTCTTCTGAAGTGAACGCCTCTTCTAAGTGCGGCAGCTATTCTAGAAGCCATAACATACGGGTTTAGCTCAGGAATTTCAATTTCAGCTACAGAAATCTGCGGATTTGGAAGATTAAATTTTTCTTCTAAAACTTTGGCGAGATTTTTTATTGTTTCTCCGCCACGCCCTATAACTATCCCCGGTCGCATAGCATATATAACTATGTTTGTGCCTAGAGGAGTTCTCGTTATGCTTACTCCTCCATAACCAGCTCTTTCAAATTCTTTCCAAAGAAACTCATCTATCTCAGCTTTTTTAATGTACTCATTTATGAAATGTTTAACATAAGTCATTATTTATCCCTCTCTCACCTGTTCCAGAACTATTTCAACATGACATAGAGTTTCGAATTTTGGAGTTGCTCTGCCAAATGCACGCGGCATATACCTCTTAATCTTGGTACCCGGGTAAGCTGCCGCATGGATTATTTTGAGCCTTTCAACATCTAGACCTTTATAGTCAGCGTTTGCCTCAGCGCTTTCGAGAACCTCAAGAATCTTGGATGCGGCTTTAACCGGATATCTACCAGCCATAGCCTTCTGCAGTCCTCTCCTATGGGGGAGTTTCTTATTGTAGCGTCTAAATGGAACAGCTTTCTTTTTCGCAATTACTTGTCTTAGGTACTCCTTTGCTTCATCAAGCATCATTCCCTTTATTGCAGCGCAGACTTCCCTCGCTGCTTTAGGCGATATTCTGAGCTCTCTACCGCTTGCTTTAGCGGTGGTGTCTGGATCAAGATCTATTATAGAGTATCCCCAATTTGGCACGTTTCATTCACCGTTCTTGCTGAAAACAAAAATACATAGTGATTTATAAGAATTTTCCCCAGGCCTTTCATTACGAAAGAAACGTTACTTTTTATAAGTAAATTGTGGAGGAATTTATCCTCCACCAATGACAGTCATGAGGGTTAGTACATCTCCATCTTTAAGTTTAATCTCGCTTCGATCAGTTAAGTTTACCGTTGAATCATTTAAGGTTACTATGAGGGTTGGGTCAACAGAGTTTTCCTCTCTATAATTCACTAAATCTTTTAACTTTTCGTGAGCTTTAACGATTCTGTCAAGCAGATCTCTAAGTGAGGAGCCTTCTGCTAGTTCGTATTCTTCCTCTTTCTTACCCACTTTATGTCTAACAACGCCTAAATAAACAACTTTAATCTTCATAGATCTCTGAGAGAATTTTGTTTGAGAAAAATTTAAACTTTCTTATTAACGGATTGATCTAGATTTTTATAAAACAACCAAAAAGCTGTCGAGCATCTTTTTATATATTACGCCCGTAATATTTTATTTTGATTCGTCTTAAAGAGGTTTAAAAGGCATTGTCCAACGAGGAAAATCTTTGCTCAAGCATAAAATATTTAGATTTCATATTTGAAAATGAGTTAGTTACAGTTATTGCTGTTAGAAACGCTCCTAAAATAGAGCTTATTGGCTTTTCTGTGGGACCCTTTGAAGAGGGACATGAATATGAAGTTAGATTATGGGTGGCACGTGAACTTGAGAAGGACGGTATAGTTAAGATTAGAGAGCATATGCTAGATGCCACTAAACTTTATAAAATTCAGTGGACAGAACGCATTCAAGCCATCGGGCAGCTTTCAACCCTACCGGAAGATTTTTATCCTCGACTTAGACGGTTAATTGATGAGTTAAAAACTGCTTCAAAAACGAGTTTAGATAAAATGAGAGAATACGAGTATGTACGAAATCTTTCACGGGACATAGTTAATTGCAGACTCAGAAAGATAGTGTCTTTAGCCTCGCTTCCTACACAAGAAAGCCAGATTTTAAAGAATCTTACTCCTGAGGAGAGAGAATTATACGGACATGTACGCCGGATCATAAGTGAATGGAGGTCTAAAATAGTTTAGGTTGGGGGCGCTCCTAGGAAAATGGGTGAGTTACTTGTTGAAAAGCCTCTAGAAAAATTTAATGAGATATTCAAGACTCCTAAATATCGTCAAAGAATCGCTCAAATGGCATTAAATGCCTCAACATCACTAATATTGGACTTTAGAGACTTACTCATCGCTGATCCGCATCTAGCCGAAGAGCTTCTTGAAAAACCACACGAATATCTTGCTTATGCCAACAACGCTGCTTTCGAACAACTCCAAATAGAAGATCCAGAGTACGCTGAGAAAATTAAGGAGATCGGCGTAACCGTTAGAATTAGGGGGATACCGCGTGTTACACCACTACGGAAACTTGGTTCTGAGCATATTGGTAAATTAATTATGATTGAAGGCATAATTATGCGCGCAACGATGGTTAGACCGATAGTTACAACGGCGGTTTTCAGATGCAAGAGATGCGAAACAAAAATGGAGGTTCCTCAAAGCGGAGCTTTTCTAACGTTTCCATATAGATGCGCTAACCCGCGATGCGGCAAAAATGGACCCTTCGAATTTATTCAAGAGGAATCCAAATTTGTTGATTACCAAGAACTTAGAATCCAAGAATATCCGGAGGATATTCCACCGGGTCAGACACCCCGTTCTTTAGATATCCGGTTGGTTGGAAAGGATATTGTTGATACAGCTAGGCCTGGTGACAGAGTTTACGTTATCGGCATAGTTGGCGCTGAAGCAACCTCGTATCCTAGAGCCGGAAAAACTAGGGCTTTCACACTTTATATTGAAGCGAACTTTATAGATGCAACCAGCAAAGAATCTGAGTCTCTACTGATAACGCCTGAGGAGGAAGAGCAGATTCTAAAGCTAGCTAAAGATCCATTCATACATCAAAAGATAATTCAATCGATCGCGCCATCTATTTATGGCTATGAGCATATCAAAGAGGCAATCATGTATTTACTTTTCGGCGGCGTCCCAAAACATTTACCGGACATAAACATTAGAGGAGAAATAAACATACTTTTGGTTGGTGATCCGGGAACAGCTAAATCTCAGATTTTACGTTATGTTCAGAGAATAGCTCCTAGAGGATTATATACAAGCGGCAGAGGAACAACGGCGGCCGGTTTAACAGCGGCTGTTCTCCCATCCCCCGGCGGCGGAATGACCCTTGAAGCCGGCGCACTGGTATTAGCTGATAAGGGTATTGCATGCATAGATGAAATTGACAAGATGAGGCCGGAGGATAGGGTTGCAATTCATGAGGCAATGGAACAACATACAATCTCCGTTGCGAAGGGAGGTATAGTTGCCACATTAAACGCTCGAACAGCTATTTTGGCTGCAGCTAACCCAGCGTTAGGCAGATACGACCCCTATAAAACGGTGGCTGAAAATATTTCGTTGCCAGTAACAATACTTTCAAGGTTTGATTTGATCTTTGTTTTAAGGGATGTTCCGGAAAAAGATCTTGACTCCAAGCTGAGCGAGCATTTGCTTAAATTACATATGAGGGAGGCGCCGCCCGTCGAGCCTCCTATTCCACCCGATCTACTGAGAAAGTACATTGCTTATGCACGGAACAATATTAAACCAACTTTAACGTCTGAAGCTATGGAGAGGCTTAGAGAGTTCTATTTGACCATGCGTTCTGCCAGCGAGGGAGAGGGATCACCGATCGCTATAACCGCTAGGCAGCTTGAAGCTTTAGTTAGGATTGCCGAGGCAAGGGCACGTGCAGCCCTCAGAAATTCCGTTTTGGCTGAAGATGCTGAAGCGGCTATAGCTATAATGAAGAGATCTCTTGAAGAGGTTGGGATAGATGTATCCTCTAAGAAGTTTGATATAGATATCATAATGGTTGGGAAACCTAAAAGCATGCAGGACAAGCTCCGAGTGATATTAAGTGCGCTTGTAGAGATGGAAAAAGAAACCGGGATGGTTAGTAGGGCTGATCTGCTTGAGAAATTAAGCAGCGAGTATGACATATCTAAGGCTGAAGCTGAGAAGCTGATAGCTCAGATGATACGTGAGGGAACCTTATATGAGCCTAGAAACGGCTACTTAAAGAAGACGTAGAGGTTGTATAAAGAAAAGTAAAAGGGTTAAGCCTTGCTTGTTGAAGATCTCGATATTCATTCAGAAGTTAAGAGGGTTATTCTCGAAGCAGGTATAAAAGAACTGTTTCCCCCTCAAGTTGAAGCAATAAAAGCTGGCGCTCTTGAGGGGCAGAATCTGCTTTTGGCAAGTCCAACGGCGTCTGGGAAGACTTTGGTGGCAGAATTATGCGCTCTAAAACATGTTCTGGAAAACGATGGGAAAGTCCTATATTTAACTCCCTTGAGGGCTCTAGCTAACGAGAAGTATGAAGAATTCAAGAAATATACGGTGATTAGAAAACCTAATGGAAGGAAAATAAGTGTTGGAATAAGTACTGGCGACTTTGACAGCAATGATGCATGGCTTGGAAGATTTGATATAATCATCACCACAAATGAGAAGTGTGATTCGCTACTTAGACATAGAGCTCCATGGGTGAGCGAGATCTCGCTTGTAGTTGCGGATGAAATTCACCTACTTAACGAGGTGGAAAGAGGACCGACTCTTGAAGTTGTTTTGGCGCGTCTAATGCATCTCAATCCAGACATTCAGATACTGGCTTTAAGCGCCACCGTTAGAAACTCGGATGAAATTGCTGAGTGGCTTAGAGCTAGGGCGATAACAACCGAATGGAGACCAGTTAAACTCCGTGAGGGAATATTGTTTAATGATGAAATTCAGTTTAAGGATGGTGGTTCAATAAGAATAAATCGTATCGTTAAGAATCCGATAATAAATTTAGCGTTATATAGCGTCAAACATGGCGGTCAAGCGTTGATTTTTGCTTCTTCAAGGAGAAATGCTGTTAGCCTAGCTAAGAAATCTGCTCCCGAAGTAAGCGGTTTATTATCTAAGTCTCTAAAGCGCTCGCTGAATAGCTTAGCTGAAAAGATTCAATCCTCCGGAGAGAGAACTAGACTGAGCGATTTACTAGCAAATCTGGTTAGAAACGGCGTAGCTTTCCATCACGCTGGCCTATCTGGCGTTCACCGCAGAATAATTGAAAATGCGTTCCGCAACGGGAGAATTAAGGTTTTAACGGCTACTCCGACTCTGGCTTTTGGCGTAAATCTACCAGCCAGAATGGTTATTATAAGTGATTATAGGCGTTATGAACCGGGATATGGCTACTATCCCATATCGGTTCTCGAGTATAAGCAGATGATAGGGCGGGCTGGTAGGCCGAAATATGATGAAGTAGGCGAATCTATTCTTATCGCCAGAACGGATGAGGAGCGCGACTATTTGTTAACGAGCTTTGTTCTCGCTAAACCTGAGAGAATATGGTCTAAGCTAGGTGTTGAAAGAGTTCTGAGAAGTCATGTTCTTGCAACTATAGCTTCAGAGTTTGCTTATTCGGAGCAAGGTGTGTACGAATTTTTTAACAGAACCCTCTATGCTTTCCAATATGATTTAAGAGCCATTAGAGGTGTGATAGCTAGAATACTGAAGTTTCTTTATGATGAGGGTATGATAAAATACGAGGGGAATTTTATTCGATCAACGGAGTTTGGTTTAAGGGTTTCGCAGCTTTATATTGATCCGGTTTCGGCGGTGGTTATTCGAAAGGCATTCAAAAGGAGAGCTTCTAAAATCACAAATCTGAGCTTTCTTCACATGATAGCGCATACTCCGGACATGTCCCCTAAGGTTAGACCTACATCAAGCCAGATAGATCAGATAGCTCTTTTCGCGGATGAACACCGCAATGAGTTCTTCTTTGAGGTGCCCGATGAATGGGTTGACAGAATAGATTATGAAGAGTTTCTTGGAGAGGTTAAGACGGCTTTGGTCTTGAATGCTTGGATTGAAGAGTATTCTGAAGACGACATTATTGAATATTTCGGGGTTGAGCCTGGAGACCTATATCACTTAACTGAGACAGCTAAATGGCTTCTATATGCCTCCTATGAGCTTGCGAAACTGTTGGGTCATAAGGATTTGCTCCCTAAGCTGGCGGAGCTGATGGAGAGGGTTGATAAGGGTGTTAGAGCCGAGCTGATACCTCTTGCCAGACTTGAAGGGGTGGGCAGGGTTAGAGCGCGAATACTATATGATGCGGGATTAAGAACAATTAAGGATCTGAAGAGGGCGCCGATAAGTAAACTAATGGAATTACCTTTAATAGGATCTAGGATAGCTAAGAGAATAAAGGAACAGGTGGGAGGAACAGTTAGTCAGGAAGATTGGAGAAAATTAACGGAAGGAGGACAGAGAGAACAGCAATCATTAACAGAATACTATAAGAAATGAAGATTTTCAGGGCATTAATCCCTCTTCCCCGATTTATGTGAAAATTTACATCCAATAGAAAATTCTCAAATTAATAGATGACCCCCTCCCCCCGACTAATAAAATAAGTATTCTAGGAACAAATTTTCGAAAAAGATAAAATGAAGGGTTCTCACTATACTATCATAGCGCTGATGATTAGAGATTAAAATAATTGCCATCGCTGTCTAGTGGATGGATGGGGGAGGTGAGAAAGATGCTTTCGGATCTCGAAGGGGTTATTGTTAATTATAGGAGGGGACCTAGAACCCAGAAATCCCGAGAATGCCTGATATTGTTTTCTAATATTCGCTCTAGGAGAGAAGCAAGCCAGCTAATAGGACGTAAAGTAGCGTGGTCTGATGGAAAAAATAACACTATTGTTGGAACTATTCTTTCACCGCACGGGAATAAGGGTTTAGTTAGAGTGAGGTTCAGAAGGGGGTTACCAGGGCAGGCGTTAGGGAAAACCGTGAGGATAGTTGGTTAAAAACTTTTCTTCTAGTTTCTTAGCAGGGATCACTTTAGAGTTCTCATTATTCCCCTCGCTAGGAGACGAGCTATTCTTAACGGTTCAGGTATGGCGCCATGAAGTGTGAACTTGTTCAATACGCCCTTCGCTTCTTCAAGGTTCATGCCTAGAAATCTGACGTAAACATTGTGTCCGGTGTGGAGAACCATAGGGGTTCGAGGGCCATTTTTACGGTATATCTCTATTCGCTTATCGTAATCCTCGGGGAATAGCTCCACAAAATATTTCTCCAATCCCTCAGACTTTTCGTAGGTTACGCATATCAGTGGAAGTTCTAGTTCCCTATAGACCCTATGTAAGTCAATTACATTATACCAGCTTATAACGCAGCCATTTAGCATTAAAATATTTATGTCGTCTCTTTTCAAAGCCTTATACATGTCGATTATCTTATCGGTTGCATCCATGCCGCCAACGGTAGCTCTGGAGAAAACGAAGCCATCAATAATATGATCGCTTCTTAAAACTACGCCAGCCAAGATTGATTTGTTGCTTATGCCCTTAATGAAGCTCTCTGAGATTCCTAGGGCTCTGAAAGCTTTCTTGTGGACGTGGAGACGCAATACATACACCTAATTTAAGCGGGGTTTCATTCTATCCTAAAGTATATGCGCTTATGGCGCCTACCTTTGCTCTCAATCTTTAGAAGCCTTATTTGCCCAACTTCTTTGAGGTTTCTAACATGTGTTCCTCCATCAGCTTGTTTATCAATACCTACGATCTCAACTATGCGTAGTTTGGGTATGTTAGGCGGAAGCGCCTCCGCCATCTTAATGACTCCCGGAATCTTCAGGGCTTCTTCTCTTGGAAGCTCATACCATATAACAGGGATATCCTTCTTCAGTAGTTTATTAGCTTCGTTCACGCATTCCATGATTAAATCTCTATCTAGCTTCTCTAGGTTAAAGTCAAAGCGAATTTTATCTTCTTCAATCTGATTTCCGGTTACAAGCGCGCCGGTTTTATTGCATACTATTGACGCGAAAAGATGGGCGGCTGTGTGACTGCGCATAAATTTGTAGCGTCTATCCCAATCTAAGACACAATGAACCCTATCACCCTCCTTTAAACCCTCTCTATCAACTTCATGAGATATCTCACCGCCAAACTTACCGACATAAATAACATTAAAAACCTCGTTGCCACGTATTATTTTGCCTGTGTCCCACGGTTGACCTCCGCCTCTAGGATAGAAGATTGTTTGGTCTAAGACGACATATCTACCATCCGTAACTTTAACAACGGTTGCATCGCACTCCCTAAGGTAACTATCCTCTAAATATAGAGCCTTAACCAACTGGGAAGCACCACAGAAAATATGAACAGAAACATGGATTTATGCTTTTTCAATCAACAAATAGATTTACGATTTTGAGGTTCTCAGCGTCAATAAGGCCGAAGTCAGTGATTTTAAGCTTGGGTATAACGGGTAGCGAGAGAAAAGATAATGCCATAAACGGATTCTCAATCTTACAGCCCAGCTTGGCGGCAGCTTCTTTAAGCGCTTTAGTTTTTTCAGCTATCTCACTTGCATCTGAAAAAGTCATTAACCCAGCTACCGGAAGTGGAAGTTCTCCTAGAACTAACCCATTCTTAATTATGACGAAGCCTCCATTAATTTCTCTAAGCCTTAGAATCGCCCTATAAATGTCTCTATCATCCACACCGACAGCAACAATGTTATGGGAGTCATGCGCAATTGTGGAAGCTAGAGCGCCGCTCTTGAGCCCAAATCCTCTTACAAAACCCTTGCCAACTCTACCAGTCCCCTTATGTCTCTCTATAACGCAGATCTTCAGTACATCCCTTTTTGGGTCGGCTTTAACCTCGCCATTAACTATCCTCAGCTCTTGGCGGATTTCCTCAGTAACTATTTGATTTTCCACCAACCCTATAACCCTCACAATAGTTTTACCGAACTTCTTGTGGGGATGCTTAATGCATAAATCATCAAGCCTTAATTTACCCATGTTAATCGATTCCATCAACGAGGAGAACGATTTTTCCACCTTAACTCCAGCACCCAAATATCTTCCATCTTTCGCAACTACTTTCCCATCTATCAAAACAGCTTTAGCCCTAAACTCTCTTAGATCACTCACGACAACCATATCCGCCGATTTTCCAGGTGATAAACCGCCTAGACTTTTGAGTCTAAAGTATTCAGCAGGCTTGATAGTAACCATTTTTACAGCATCTACTGGATCCAGCCCTTCCTCAACAGCTCTTCTTAAACAATGATCCATGTGACCCTCATGCAGTATATCGCCTGCATGTTTATCATCGGTTACAAACATGACTCTCTCAGGACAGCCCTTGGAGACTACATTTATGAGGCTTGAGATCGCCTTAGCGATTGAACCTTCACGGATCATAATCCACATTCCAAGCGTAAGCTTCTCCTTAGCTTCCTCAAGGCTGGTTACCTCATGATCTGAGCTTATTCCAGCTAGAGCATATGCACATAAATCATCACCTCTTAAGCCGGGTGCATGTCCATCAATGATCATTCCTTCACACGCTCTTATCTTGTCTAGAATAGCTTTATCCTTATTGATTACGCCCCTATAGTTCATGACTTCACCTAAACCTAGAACCCGCTTGAAACGCTTCAGTATTTCTATCTCTTTTAAGCCTATTTCGGCTCCAGCCGTCTCGAGATTTGTTGATGGAACAGATGATGGAATCATAAAATAAAATTTTAGTGGGGTTCTCTCCGCATCTTCTATCATAAATCTTATACCATCCAAACCCGCGACATTTGCGATTTCATGTGGATCGGCTATAACGCAGCATGTTCCATGTGGAATAACTGCTCTTGCAAACATGCTTGGGGTCATAAGCGAACTTTCGATGTGAACGTGTCCATCAATATATGCCGGTAAAATATACCCGGAGGGAAAATTTATAATCTTTTTAGTTGGCTTAGGGCTATGACCAACATAGGCTATGAGTCCATTCTTCACGCCAACGAAGCCATCAAAAATATTGCCGCTGTAAACATCAACTATCCTCCCAGAAACCAAGATATCTAAGGGCGATGAGCCTAAGCAAGCGTCTATTAAAGACTCTACCATATCAATCATGAAAATATCTCTATTGGAAATAGATTTATCGGTTTCTTAGTTAACTGGCTGAGAATAGAACATTCATTCAATTAATATTGGCCCAAGGATCCGTCTCTTCTGACAACATTAAATCTGATGATGAAACCGAAAATTCTCTCGCTTAACTTTAATGTTTACATGATCAATTGTAGTTTCATTATCAGATTAAATTGATTTCTTTTTAGTCAAATAAGTACATTTGAAGGCTAATAATTATTTTGCCAATAATATTCAAGGGGCTTCTAAAGAAAACTAAGCAAATCTCTTAAGTCCTCAATGATTTCAAACCTTACGCAATTAGCAGTCTTAGATAACCTGCCTTCCTTTTTATCTTTTAATAGAATGAATCTTACACCAGCGTTTCTAGCGCATAATGCGTCTATCCAGTGATCCCCAACAAATATTGCTTCCTTAGTTTTAACTTGCAGAATCTTAAGCATCGTTAGAAGATGCTCCGGATCAGGTTTGGAGTTGGATATTTCATCTCTAGCAATTATAGCATCAATGTATCTCTCTATGGAAAACTTTCTAACTATACTTATGGCGTAGTCTTTGCATCCGTTGGTTATGATCCCAATTTTGATGTCACGCTTCTTGAGATCATATAAAACCTCTAGGGCTCCCTTCCTTAATTTTGCATCATTTAAGGATTCTAGTTCAACTTTATTCATAATAGCATTAACTTCATTATTGATTTTTCTAATGACATTCTCCGGCGTTTCTTTTTTACGTAAATCTTCAATAGCAGCTCTGAGAATCTCAAAGTTTAGCATATCTTCACTTAAAAGACTCGGTTGAACGCCAACATTAATTAGAAAATTAATTATTGAAGACTTCATTTTCTTATAGTTTATTCTAGAGTGAATTAAAGTATCATCAAGATCGAAGATCACAGCTTTTATATTAGTCATCTTCGATTACACCATTGCAGTAAACACTTAACCTAAATTTCAAAAATAAAAATATGTAAGCTTTTATATTGTTGAGAGATTTTAAAAGTATTTTCAGTTGACTTAGAATGGAAAAGAAGTCGCTTGCAAATTTAGCTATATTCACATTTGTGGGGCTAGCGATATTTATCTTATACCTGTATTTCTTCGTTGGCTTTCAAGAGCTCATAGAAGTTTTTAGACAAGTTAATCCCTACAAGTATTCTGCCTATTACTCTTTAACGATAATCGCTATGATATTGAGCATGCTTTTTTATTCGATGAGCTGGAATGAGCTCATGAAAATTTTATCAATAGAAGTTGGTTTAAAAAATGCTTTTCTCTATTGTTGGTTGGGAAATTTTGTAGATCTAATTCTACCTTTCGAAACGGTCTCTGGCGAGATTACCCGAATCTTTCTGGTACATGGGGAGACGAAAGATTCTTCTGGAAAGATTGTTGCCACAGTTGTAGGACATCGCATAATAACAACGTTTATGACTTTAGGCGGTTTATTCTTAGCCACAGTATTTTTCCTTTTAAAATATGAGGGAAGTATCGAAATTTTATATCTTTTATTTGCGGTTCTATTAGGATCTCTGTTTCTAATAGGGGTTCTCCTTTATCTATCCTTAAAGAAGAACGCTACAGAAAAATTGGTTAACCTTCCGATAAAGGTAATTGACTTCTTGACACGGGGCCATTTTAATCTTTCGGGGGTTAAAAGTAGAGTGCAACAAAATCTATTACACTTTCACGATGGAATTAAAGCATTCGGCAATAATCTAAGGGCGTTAATAAAATCTGTTGTCTGCAGTTTTATTGCTTGGCTCTTTCACCTAAGCGTATATTTCCTAGTTTTTTACGCGCTAGGCTTTAACGAGATATCTACAAAAATTTATGAAACAATCATAGTTTATTCAATAAGTGTGGCTGTTCAGACGGTGCCAATAGCTCCTCCGCTCGGACTTGTAGAGATAGTTATGACAAGCTTGTATACGCTATTCGGTATTCCAACCGCGGTTGGCGGAGCAGCAACATTACTTATAAGAGTTGTAACCTTCTGGCTTCAAATTTTGATCGGATATGCTGTAGCCCAATGGATAGGTGTAAAAAAGCTGCTTGCTCAACTCTACAAAAAACATTAAACTTGATAAAAAGATTTTTTTATTATATTGCTAACTTTTTATTGTGGAAAAAATGAGACGGAAGCCGCTGAGAGAACTTGCGATACAATATTTTACTAGGAGAGGTTATAGGATAGAGAAAAGAAATCCAATTCAAGATTATAGTAATCCTTCAAGCAGAAGATATGATTTAATCGTACAAAAAGGAGGGGCGACGTATCCAGTCTGGATTAAAGAATGGAATAGAACGGTTGGAGTGAATATTGTTATAAATATTGACAAAGCGGCTGAGAGCGCTGGATTTTCCACCCCGATCCTAGTGGCCGAAAAGTTTAGTGAACATGCAAGAGCCTATGCAAATCGCAGAGGAATAAAATTGATTACAAGATCAGATATCTTAAGAAGAATAAGAATTTTCTAAAAATCACTTAAGTATTCTTCTAATTTTCCTTCGGATTCTATTTTACTAAGCCAATCTACAATTCCAACTTTACATTCTTTTACGCCATTAAGAACCTCTATCATCTCTTGAACAATTTCCTTCAAACTTTTTGATGTCGTATCAATCTCACAAACTTTATCAACGCCGCATCTTTTTACAGCATCATACAGGCAGACATCAAGGATTTCGGCGGCAAGATTCTCCTTAATCTTTCTCTCCTTATAAAAACGTTTTTCAAGAATCTTTCTCAGCTCTTCAGGGTCTTTTCTAAGCACAAAGACTAAACTCACTTTTTCCGGCGGCACAATGTCGGTTGCAAAATGTCCTTCGATAATTATATTTTGAGATTCAGAGAAATTAGAGATTAAATTCCGTATTCTTCTTGAAATCTTCTTCATATCCGCTATTAGGGTATCTCTTTTTTTATCAATTCCACAGTAAAGCTTTTCCTTCTTAACTAATTCGCTTATTGATATTACTTGTGCATCTATTTTGGATGCAAGTAACTTTGAGATTGAAGATTTCCCAACGCCGGGGGTTCCAGTAATCACTATTATACGCTTAATTTATCTTCACCCGGATTCCTTTTGATCGTACTAAGGAAAGATTAATATTTTAAATTTTTATCCGCATATCTTCCTTTATGCTTCTTAAAACAACTGCTGTTTCGGTACTTATAATACCATCAATCATGCCTACTTCGTCAATTATCTTAGCTAGTTTTTTCTGATCCTCTGTTCGAACTTTAGCTATAATATAGTATGAGCCGGTTACATCATAAATCTCGTAAACATCATCAATTTTGCTGAGAGCTTCAAGAACTTGCTGGAGCTTCTTGGGATCAACATTTATTAGAATAAATGCTGTCAGGTTTTTTCCAAGTAGCTCAGGTGAAACTATAGCTGTGAAACCCTTTATAACCCCCTTCTTCAGGAGTTTTCTTACCCGAACAAAAATTGTTGCTTCACTCACATTCAGCTTCTTGGCTATCTTTCTGAAAGATGATCTTGCATTCTCCTGAAGCATTTTTATAATTTCTTTATCTATGTCATCAATATCTAAACTCATTACACTCCCTTCAATAAGGAATTCTTAATTCAGTTATATAAATTATGTGATTAAAATAAATATTTTATCGTAAAATATTAAAGAATCTTTGCAATTTCCGAAATATTTATAAAGAAAAACATTCTCTCCTACTTAAGGCATTAAATCAGAGGAGGCGGTAACCTTCAAAGTTAAATGCCCTGAATGTGATGGTGAGATCGAAGTTCCTGAAGACGTCATATCAGGTGAAATAGTCAGCTGCCCGGACTGCGGCTTAGATTTAGAGGTTAAAGTGGAAGAGAACGGTGAAATAAGCCTTGAACCCGCCGAAATAGAGGGAGAAGACTGGGGCGAGTAAACATAAATGAGTAGAATAGGATTAGTGTATGATAGAATCAGATGGGAAGAAAAGGCGCTGATAGATGCTTCAAGAAATCTTGGGTTAGAGGTAAAACTAACGGATCTAAAAAAGATTTATTTAAACACTGCTGAAGAATGCAAGAAAGTTAGGAGCGAGTTCGGCGATTTAGTAATCCAGCGATGTATAAGCTACTTTAGAGGCTTACATATAACGGCTATATTAGAGAACTCTGGGCTTCAAGTAATTAATCCCTTTAAAGTTTCTTTAATCTGCGGCAACAAGCTCTTCACGATCTTAGCCTTAATTAAAGCTGGACTCCCAGTTCCAAAAACGCTTATAGCCTTCACTAATGAGGGTGTAATGAAAGCTCTAGAAACTTTAGGTTATCCCGCTGTCTTGAAGCCTGTTGTAGGAAGCTGGGGTCGCCTTATAGCTCTAATTAAGGATAAGGAGACAGCGCAAGCTTTAATTGAAGCGCGAAGGGAAATACAAAATGCGCTCTTACACATATATTATCTTCAGGAGTACGTTAAGAGACCTCCAAGAGACATACGTCTTTTAACTATTGGAGATGAAGTTGTAGCGGCTGCATACCGTTACTCAGCTGAGGGAGATTGGAGAACCAATGTTGCTCGTGGGGGAAAAATGGAGCCATGTCCAATTACCGATGAACTTGCTGAACTTGCCATTAAAGCTTCGGAAGCTGTTGGCGGCGGCGTATTAGCAGTTGATTGTATGGAGTCTCCTGAGGGAACAGTTGTACACGAAATTAACAATACTCCCGAGTTTAAGGGATTATGCTCAGCAACTAAGATTAACATTCCTGAAAAAATTATTAAGTATGCTGTTAAGGTGTTGAAGAGATGAGAGTTGGTATTTTCGGTGCTTCCGGATATGTTGGCGGCGAGCTTCTACGATTGTTATTGGCGCATCCTAAAGTTGAAGTTACCGCCGCCACATCAAATACCTATGCTGGCGAATATATTTACAGGGTGCATCCGAATCTTAGAGGTCAAACAAAGCTTAAATTCATTAAGTCTGAACCAGATAAGGTAAGTGATCTATGCGATATACTCTTTGTGGCAACACCACACGGAGTTTCATCATCTTTCATACCGCAGCTTATCGATAGCGACCTAAAAATAATTGATATGAGCGCTGACTTCAGGCTAAAGAATCCAAGTGATTATATAAAGTGGTATGGTTGGGAGCATAGTAACCCAGATTTGCTCAGAAAAGCTGTTTATGGACTACCAGAGTTACATAGGGATGAAATAAAGCAAGCAAAGCTTATAGCTGTTCCAGGCTGCATGGCTACAGCTGGCATATTAGCGTTGGCGCCAATAATTAAATCCAATAAGATTGACAGGAATAGGATAGTTATTGATTTTAAGGTTGGTTCATCGGGTGCTGGTGCTAAACCCACACGTTCCTCCCATCATTCTGAACACTATAGTATTGTTAGACCATACAAGCCTGTTGGGCATAGACATACGGCTGAAATTGAACAGGAACTGAGTTTACTCTGCAACGATAAAGTCAGAGTTGCTATGTCAGCTCACGCTGTTAACATGGTCAGAGGCATATTATCTACATGCCATGTTTTCTTGAAAGAACCTATAAAGCTGATCGATGTTTGGCGCTCATATAGAGAATTTTATGCTGGTGAACCGTTTATCAGATTTGTGAGAGATGTTAAGGGAATTTTCAGATATCCGGATCCAAAGATAGTTGTAGGCTCAAACTACTGCGATTTAGGTTTTGAAATAGATAAACACGCGAATAGACTTGTGATTTTATCAGCGATTGACAATCTCATGAAGGGAGCCGCCGGAACAGCTGTTCAAGATATGAATATTATATGTGGTTGGGACGAGAGAGAAGGACTAAATTATTCTGCTCCTCATCCCATCTAAACCCATTTTAACAAGAGGGAAAAACATGATAGTTTTAAAGGTTGGTGGGGACATATTTAAGAGAGGACTTAATAGACCTCTAGCTGACGATATAAAAAGGATTCTAGAAAAAGATAGGCTAATTATAGTTCATGGAGGGGGAGACGAAGTTACTGAAATCGCTGAGAAACTTGGAAAAAAACAGATTTTCATTACTTCGCCTAAAGGCATTAGAAGTAGATATACAGATGGAGAAACTGTGGAAATATACACTATGGTTATGGCTGGTAGAATAAACAAGGCGATTGTGAGATGGCTTTTAAGCGAGGGGATGCCAGCCATTGGCTTATCAGGCATAGATGGGGCGTTGATGGTGGCGAAAAGGAAGAAAAAACTCATAATAATTGATGAGAGAGGCAGAAAGCGCATAATTGATGGAGGATTCACTGGTAAAATAATTAGGGTTAACTCTAAACTGCTTAAGGTTCTCCTTGAAAACGGATATCTTCCAGTAATATCGCCAGTAGCTATAGGTGAAGAAAACGAGTACTTAAATGTTGACAGTGATAGAGCTGCTGGACAAATAGCTGGAGCGCTAAAAGCGGATAAAGTAATTTTCCTAACGGATGTTCCAGGCATACGTCTAGGTGGACAATATGTTAATATGCTTTCTTTAAATGAAGCGAGGGAAATTCTGCCTAAAATGGGTCCAGGCATGGATAAGAAGGTTATCGCTTCCATAGAGGCTCTGGAAGCGGGCGTTAAAGAAGCTATTATAGCCTGCGGCTTAATTGATAATCCCGTATCAACCGCTCTGAATAGATTAAACGGCACGGTGATAACCGCTGAATGAAAAAGAATTAATTGCTATCGAAAATTCTTATCTAGCAAGCGTCTACCATAAGTTTCCAATATGCGCCGTTAAAGGTAGGGGGGCGATTCTTTATGATGCGAATGGTAGATCCTATATTGATTGTATGGGGGGTTATGGAGTAAGCCTAATTGGGCACTGTCATCCAAAAGTTGTTAAAGCCATAAAGGAGCAGTGTGAAAAGCTTATAGCATGTCACGGATCCCTTTATAACGATAAGAGGGCTGAACTCTTAGAGAAACTTGCTAGGATAGCTCCTAATAAATTAAATAAAATTTTCCTATCTAATAGCGGAGCTGAAGCCGTCGAATGCGCCATAAAAGCCGCTGTGAAGTATACTGGTAAAAGCGAGATTATAAGCATGGTTAGAGGCTTCCACGGTAAGACGCTGGGCGCTCTATCAGCAACATGGAATCCGAAATACCGCAAATCCTTCAAGCGGATTTTAAACCCAAACTTTAAATTCACGCCTTTCGGCAAGCTTGATAGAGTCAGGGAAGCTGTAACCGAGAAGACTGCCGCAATAATTGTTGAACCAATCCAAGGTGAGGGGGGAATTCACGTTCCACCTCAAGACTTTTTAGGTGGCTTAAGAAAAATCTGCGATGAAAAGGAAATCGTGTTGATTTTTGATGAAGTTCAAACAGGTTTTGGAAGAACTGGACGGATGTGGGCTTCAGAGCATTGGAATGTTACTCCGGATATAATGTGTATTGCTAAAGCCATGGGCGGCGGAATGCCGATAGCTGCAACAATCGCTAGAGACGAGATTATGAGTTCTCTTAAAATCGGCGAGCACACAAGCACTTTTGGCGGAAATCCGCTTGCATGCGCAGCTGCATGCGCAACAATAGATGTGATAATAGAGGAAAGACTTGTTGAAAGAGCTCGAGAACTAGGAGACAGGTTTAAGAGCATGCTTCAAGAGCTTGTAGATGAGTTTAGAATTCTTAGGGAAGTGCGTGGTTTAGGCTTAATGCTTGGATTAGAAGCGAGAATAGACATTTATAATATATTGATGAAGGCTTTAAAGAAAGGCGTAATACTCCTATATTCCGGTCGGAACGTGATTCGTTTTCTTCCGCCACTTGTAATAAGCATGGATCAGCTTGAGAGAGTCGTTGAGGTTCTGAGAGAAATTATTTCAGAAGAAGAGAAGAAAATTTTAGGCTCTAAATGATTATTTAAGTGACTAAATATGACTTATAACCACCATTATTCAATAAATCTGCTCAAAAAAATGCTAGAGATTTACAGTCCAAGTGGAAAAGAGAAGAATCTCTCTTCTTTTTTATTTAACGAATTTGAAAGCACACGTTTTGAAAGAGTTTGGATGGATAAAGCTGGTAATGTTTACGGCGAAATTGGATCAGGGACTCCGGCGGTTCTCTTATGTGGGCATATGGATACTGTTCCGGGATGGATACCGGTTAAAATTGAGGGAGGGAAGCTTTTTGGTAGGGGAGCAGTAGATGCGAAAGCATCTTTAGCCGCGATGATCAGCGCTGCTTTAAATCTTGAATCAGAAATGTCAAGGGGTAAAATCATAGTTGCATGTGTTGTTGATGAAGAAGGAAAAGGTAAAGGAATTAAGCAGCTTATACATGAAAATATCAGCGTTAATTATGCAATCTTCGGCGAGCCAAGTGG
This sequence comes from uncultured Candidatus Bathyarchaeia archaeon, assembly GCA_964431725.1. GTDB lineage: Archaea > Thermoproteota > Bathyarchaeia > Bathyarchaeales > DTEX01 > DTEX01. The sequence continues at coordinate 44,887 of CAYSKG010000003.1, forward strand.
AATAAAAAATATAACATTCGCATATAAAGGTCATCTCAAACTTAAGATCAGCTGTAAAACTATGACTGGACATGTAGGTGCTCAACATCTTCTGCCTAACGCTATTGAAAAAGGTTTTGAATTATGGAATAAAATAAAAAATATTTGTGAACAAAAGTATAAGTCTCCATTCGGAATATTCTATTCGCTGACGCCCACTCTAGTTGGCATTTCAAGCCGAAGAACAACAGGAAGCATACCAGATAAATGCACTCTGAATATTGATTTAAGACTTCCACCGACCATTAATTGCCGAAAAGCTATGAAAATCATTGGTAATTTAATTGAAGATTTCCGTAAGGAAAACTATGGATTAACAGTTAATCTTAGAGTTACTAATAGAGTTGAACCTTATGTAGCAAGAAGAGACACGATTGTTGTGAAAGCTTTAAAGGAAGCAATTTTTGAGGAGATTGGAGAAGAGGCAAAGCTACTTAGAAAAACCGGAACAGGAGACATGAATATCTTTGGAACATACTTCAAGATTCCAGTTGCAACCTACGGTCCGGGAAACTCTACTCTAAGCCACACTTTCAATGAGTATATAAATATCAAAGAGTATTTAACGAGTATAAAAATCTATAAGAGGGCTGTAAAAAAAATCTTAGAGTCAGCATGTAGAACATAAATTGACAGATTTATTAGGGAAGAGTGGAAGGGGAGTACTCATAGATGATACCTATTTATGATGAAAATAGACCGTCTAAAAGGCCCTATGTAAATTACATGCTAATAATTATTAATGTGATAGTTTTCTTCTTCTTTTTTATGCGAGGTTTACATGCTTTTAAAGCAGCCATTATAGAGTATGGTGCTATTCCAGCTCTAATTCTGAGGGGGGAACATCCAGAAACTCTTTTCACGAGTATGTTTATGCATGCTGACCTATTACATTTACTGGGTAACATGCTTTATCTTTGGATTTTTGGAGATAATGTTGAAGATGCTTTTGGACACATAAAATATTTGATTTTTTATTTAGTTGGCGGTTTGTTTGCAGACTTAGCCCATATAGCTTCAACTCTTCTATCGGTTTATACAAGTCCAATTTACTATGTGATCGGGGATCTCTGGACGCCGACGGTTGGGGCTTCAGGGGCGATCTCAGCGGTTCTAGGGGCATATATGCTTTTATATCCTAACGCCAGAATAAAAACAGTTGTATTCTATATTTTCATTACGATAATCAGCGTACCAGCCTACTATTATTTAGGTTTTTGGTTCATTTACCAATTGCTTATGGGTGCGATATCATTAAGCGGCATTACATCCGGCGTAGCTTTCTGGGCGCATATAGGCGGCTTCGTTTTTGGATTAATGACCGTGAAAGCCTTCAATATTAAACCTAGAAAAAGAGCTGTTACCAGAAAGGAAGTAGCTCATAAGCCTGTGCGACCTATAGTTGCTCCATGGGTTAGAGCTCCGCTTGTGGACATTCGTGTTGAGCCGGATAGGGTTATTGTGATGGCTTACATGCCTGGTGTTAAGAAAGAGGATATAAGGTTATCGGTCTCTGAGTGGGAAGTTGTGATAGCTGCCGAACGTGAAGAGGTGAGATTTTATAAGCATCTGGTGTTACCAGTTCCAGTTATACCGGAGGTTGTGGACCTCACCTATAGAAACGGGGTACTTAGCTTCACGCTTTACAGAATATTGATTTAGGAAAATTTGAATCATAACCTTTAAAAAGAGTTAAAAAGTCGGGAAATTAACATTATTCTACTGAAAAATGGAAGCACATTAGAGAAGCCTTCTCCCTCGGCAAGTAAGGAGAGAAATATGATTGGCAGATGATTACATAATATTCGCTTGTCCTAAATGCAAGATGATTAGATACGCTAAAGAGGGGCAAAAAACTGCTAAATGTCTGAAATGCGGCTATCAGATTCAAGTTAATCCATATAAAATTAGAGTGTTGGCTAGGGCTAAAAACGTTAGGGAAGCTATTGAGATAGTTAAACTATTTAAAATTAATAAGAGAATATAACAATCATTTACCTAAAGAAAAGTTATGGAGAGCTATCTCGAAAAAGTAGGGAGAGAATACAGATATTGTCTAAGAAGAAAAATAGTAGGGGCGATAGAGTACGTTTGATGGCTGACTTATTGAGGAGCGGCGCTACTCTAACTAATCTTTCATGCCCAGTTTGCGCATCACCCATATTTAGGCTTAAAAGCGGCGAACTATGGTGCGCACAATGCCAGAAAAAGGTGGTAGTTGTCAGAGAGGAGGAGGAAGCTAGAAAAATTGAAGCTCTATCAACACTTAGCCAAGTTGAGACAACTATTCTAATGAAAATTTGGGAAATTAATGAAAAACTTAAAAATGAAGGTGATCTTAAGGAGATTCAGCATCTGAGCTCCGTGTTATCTATTTTATTAGATGATCTCGAAAAATTAAAGAGAATTGGAAAGATTAAAGGATAAAAGGGATGAAATTTAAAAGAACTCTTGGAATTTACGAAGGATTTCCAAACGTTTATCATGGTATCGCTAGATTTGAATTTAACACTTTCTTAGATGAACTGCAAATTGCTATTTTAAATTCAATCTATAAGTTGAATGGGAAGCAGGTGAACAGTAATTTAGCTACTTTAGTTGGATCCGATAATGTGGAGATTATATTTGAAGCTGGAGTGGCGGATGGATTAACATTTAATTACATTGATAATGAGGAGCTGAAAATTCTTATTGAAGAGGTTAATAAAGAACCTTTCAATACGCTTGACCTTTTTTGCATTATAAGATATTATGCGCTTAAGGAGGGGAAAAGAAGAGCCCTAAGATTTGACTATTATTTTCTCAGATTTCTATTCGGTAGCAGAGAATTTGAAATTCAGGTGTTTCATGAAAAAGGATTACAACGCATATCAGTAAAAGAACTTATAAAATTTTTGATAAAGAAGATAAATCTAGAATTAGCTAAAAGTAAAAAGGGTTTTATAAAGATTAGATATCTAAAAACTTGGTGACAATCGTTCTAAAGTTTCAATCTTTTAAGAACAATATTCTGAATACTCTGTGAAACCACCTTTATTGGGCGGGTTCCATCAACCAGCACAAGCTTTCCATCCCTAACAAGCTTCATATAAATTTCATGAACTCTCATCTGTATTTCAGGGAACTCCATAACTGATTTTATCCGTCTCTTCCTGCATCTCTCTATTATAATGTTTATTGGAACATCTAAATAGATTGCTAAGTCGGGTTCAGGCACCATCTTGTTTATTTCCTTTAGCCACTTCATATCTAGACCAGCAGCACCCTGATAGGCAAATGAAGAATAAATATATCTATCTGAGACAACTATCTTCCCTTTTTCAAGCATAGGTTTTATTTCTCTCTCTACGTGATCGATTCTATCAGCTGCAAATAGAAGAGCCTCTATTAAAGCTGATACGCGTTTCCGCCTTTTCAGAATATAACGTTTTATGAATTTTCCAATATCACCAGTACTAGGCTCGGTTGTGTATACAGCATCAAGCCCTCTACTTTTAAGAGCTTTAACTAGAAGGCGTGACTGAGTTGTCTTACCGCTTCTATCAAGCCCCTCTATGCAAATTAGCCAACCTTTCCCCACGCTTTATCAACCCCATTATTCAAGTATTTAAGCTATACCGAGCAAATTCATTAAACATAATTTCAAAAAATCTATTTAAATAAAACAGTTTACAATATGGAGGATGCTGTAAAAGTTAAATACGGAGAAATAGTTTTGATAAAATGGAGGTACTGAGTTATGTTTAGGTTCAGAAAGGAGCAGAAGGTTTTTGAAATATCCGGCATTAAAGTTGGTGGTCAACCAGGGGAAAATCCTACGGTCATGATTGGAAGCATATTCTACAAAGGGGATAAAAGCGTTCAGGATGAGAAAACTGGAGCCTTTAATCGAGAGGCGGCTACAGAGTTAATCTCTAAGCTGGAAGAAATTTCCGATAGAACAGGACTTCCATCCATGATTGACGTTGTATGTTCAAATTCGGAGAACGCTAGAAAATATCTTGAGTTCGTTGCGGACACCACTAATATGCCTATCTTAATAGACTACGTCTCTGAAGAGGCTGGCTTAAGCGGCATGGAAACCGCCAAAGAACTTGGCATAGTGGACAGAATTATTTTAAACTCTATTAATCCTGAAACCAAACCTTCAATTTACGATAAAGTTAAAGAGGTGGGAGTGAAATCCGCTATAGCGTTAACGTATAGCACAAAAGCTCTAATCTCCTATAAAGAGAGAATCAGACTTTTAGATGCATTAATTCCAAAAATGAAGGATTTCGGAATCAAAAACATACTTGTTGACACCGTAGTCTTAGATATCGCTACATTAGGTCTAGCATGCAAAGCAATATATGAAGTGAAAGAGAAGCTGGGCTATCCTTCTGGCTGCGGAGCCCACAACGCCATAGCTTCCTGGAAATCGCTGAAAAAGAAGAAGGATAAACTTCTAAGCGTAGCCTGCGCTTCAATAGCAAATGGACTGCCAATAGCCATAGGGGCTGACTTCGTGCTTTACGGGCCAATAAACGACGCTGAATACATGTTTCCTGTGGTAGGGCTGATAAATGCGGCTTACGCGCAAGTATTAATGGAAGAAGGCATACGTCCGAGCTCAAGCCACCCAAGATTCAAGATCTCCCGCCTATAAACAATTTGTGAACAACAAAAAAATTAATTAGCCTTAATGTTTTTAGAAGGAATAAAGAGAAGCAAAACATCACAAAAATATGCGGCCGTCGTCTAGCCTGGTTGAGGACACAGGCCTTCCAAGGTGAGGAGATAAGCTGAAAAATTAAAAATAATACGAGTCCTCAAAATGATTGTTTAAAATCCATAAAGCATAAATGGAAGGAGCCTAATAGCGGAGCGTGAAGAAAGACTCCTCACCTGAGAAAGCCTGGGATCCCGGGTTCAAATCCCGGCGGCCGCACCAAATCCTGAATTTATTTTTTGATTGTTGATGGAGGTTAATTTTGATGGGTGAGTGGAAGCTTAGGTGACAAGTGAAGCTTTATTTATTAGAAAAATGTTTGGTGGATTCTGGTTAAATTAGGAGAAAGTTTTAGCTTGTTAATTCCTCGATTTCTTTTTTGCCTTTTTTCAGTTCTTTTTCTTGCTCTGCATCTTCCTTCAGTAGAAGCGCTTGGAATTCTCCGACATGTGTTTTTTCTTCTTTGGCTATATCTAAAAGAACTTTTTTAATGGTTTCGTTCTCGGTCACAGCTGCCATCTGCTCATAAAGATTTATAGCATCCAATTCGGCTATAATCCCAACTCTGAGAATCTCTTTATCTAGATCTTTCTTTTTTATTTTTTTGAGATCTATAGGTATTTGGGATAACATTTATCTTTCAACCTCCAATATCAATTAACATCAATCTCTTTAAGATGTAAGTTAAAAGTTTTATTGTAAGTTCTTACCGTTTAACTCCACTAGCCTACATAAAAGGCGAGATCATCTAGTCCTTTTTGGAGATTAAGAGAATGAGAATAGAGGCAATAAAAGTGGTGAGGATAGCCGTGAGAAATAATTTCGGGTTTAAGCTGAATAGGTATCCGGCTATTGTTGGAGTTGGTAGATTTACAAGCGAAGACAATGTTGCAGCTATTGACGTAATTTTAGCTCTAGCCTTACTATCAACAAAATCAATCTGATTCATTAGAAAAGTTCTGGAAACTGAAAATGCAACAACATAATAGAAGCCAAGTAAGAGAGCTGAAAATAATGCTAGAGGCACGAAGCCTGCTGGCGAATTTATAAGAAGAAGAATGGCTAATGAGCCTAGGCTATAACCTGAAATAAGAGCTTTAAAATAGCTGTTTTTAGATTTAAGTCTTGGAACAACAAGTAAGAGGAGAAATAGGGAAACTGCGGATGAAAGCGAGGGAATAAACGAAGCGGTCTCCTCGTTTAATCCTAAACCATTATCATCAACTAAATATAGTGGAAAATAGGCATAAGATGAATTATAAAACCCGATCATTACAAAAATCAAGAGTAACGCTGGAAGAATAGGATCCCTTTTTATTAAGGACAAAGAATTTAAATATCCTTTGAATCCGGAGAAAACCTTATCTTTTCTAACTATACGTCCGATTTCCGGCTCACGTAAATAGATTTGTCTGAGTATGAACATGGGTACCATAGCGCAGAATGCTAGTGCAAATAGAATTCTGCAGCCCAAATCGAGGTCAAAAAATCCTATGATGAATCCGGCTACGGGCATGGTTAGAGAGCCAACTCTGAATATGGCTGAAATAGAACTGTAAACAAGAGCTCTAAGCTCAAGTTTCGTGTCTTCCACAAGTAGGCATTCCCAGATTGAATAAGTTAGTGAAGTTGCGCTTTCAATTATATAGGCTAAAAGGGCGAGCCATATGTTTTGGCTTATCATCCATAGGGCTAACGAGGATAGCCAGCATACGCTGTCAAACAACATGAATACCCTTTTTCTACCGAATCTATCGGCTAAGTATCCGCCGAGTAGAGGTAGGATCGATGAAAGAATATTGAAGACCGTTATTAGTAAGCCTATTTCCACCGATGAAAGACCAATAACAATGCTTAGGAAAATTGGTCTGTAGAAGAAAACCCAGTTCATTGGAATACTCCACAACGGTTCAGTTGCAATTAGCACTTTGGCATTTCTACCGACTTTCCCGTAAATCTTTGTCAATTTATCGAACATTGAACTGTTCCTTCCAAAATTAAACGGTTATTCCCTAAAGTTTTCATAGTTTTAATGTTAAGTGCATTATAGATAAAATGAACCTTAATAAGTGTTTGGAAGGATTAAAACCGAATTCTAGGGTTAATTCTAGTACGCCGGATAAATCTCATATTTGGCTCATGGTCACAACCATCCCTGGGTTAGAGGATGTAGTTTTGATGGAGGCATCTGAAAAACTCAGTCTTGTTGAAGCTAAACCCAGATTTTGCAATATTGGCGGAAGAGTGTCGTTAAAGATCCCAAGGGAACAAATTGAGAGAGTATTCAGATTGAGAAGCATAGAGCATGTTATACAACTTATAAAAGTATTTGAAGTCAGCAGAAACGCTAGCGGATTAGACCAGATATATAGAGGTGTGTATGAATGTGAAATCCCGTTAGGTCTAACTTTTAGGGTTACTTGCGAGAGAATCGGAGAACATGAATTCACAAGTATAGATGTCCAGAGGGTTGCTGGTCAAGCGATTGTTGACAAGTACGGGCGAAAAGTTGATCTTAAAAATCCGGAGACTATTGTTAGGGTGGATGTTGCTCATAGTTTTTGCATTGTTGGAATACAGAAAACTAGAAAATCGCTTAGGATACGCTATCCAAGAGTATTCCAGCATTACTCGGCGTTAAATCCAATAATTGCGTATGCAATGCTTAGGTTGGCGGGGGTTAAATCTGGGGATAGAGTTCTAGATGCTTTTTGCGGAGGCGGAACAATAATAATAGAAGCAGCCCAAGTATGGGAAAATCTGGACCTTTTAGGAATCGATATAAGCCCGAAAAGTATTGAGGGAGCGTGGAAGAACTCTGAGTCAGCTGAAGTCAAAGATAAGGTCAAGTTCATAGTTGGCGATTCAATGAGGCTTGAAAAAGTTTTACCGGCAGACTGGAAAATCGATAAGGTTATCTCGAATCTTCCCTTCGGTATAAGAAGCGGTAGACTTAAGGTTATACCTAAAATCTACACTGAATTCTTAAAGTCGCTTAAACCTTTCTTAAGGGAAAATTCTAGAATCTGTTTGCTCACGGTCCATAAGAAGCTTATGGAAAACATCAGCAAAAAGTTAGACTACATACTTGTTGATAGTAAACAGATACTTTACGGCGGATTACAAGCATGGATAATTTTGCTGAAGCCTAAACTATAAATTGAGTTTTTAAATCATAAAGTATATTGACTTCAAATAACTATTTTATTTTTTGTAAAATTTAAAAGGGTTGGATTTGGTGAGAAATTGAAGCTTATAGGCAGAGTTGCAGATGGAGCAACCGAAAACAGGGCTAGGCTTATATTGCTCAAGGATATGGAGAATAAGGTTGTTGCTGAAGAGCTGGTTTTAATTAAGAACGGTGGAGAGGAAAATCCGGTTAATGAGATATTAGGTGTTTTGAGGGAAGGGTTAGGCAAGAATGAGTTCTTGAGCTATAAATCTTACAGACCTGATGTTGCCTATTTGAGGCATGGCGGCGAACCATCCGGAGCTAGAGAAGTATATTCTTTCGCCATAGAACCTCTCGGAGTCATAACTGATGAAGGGATAGAACCTAATAGAGCCATAATTCAACCTAGATCGCCAGTTTATTTACTAGAGGATAACGATAGACCCTTCGAATGGATTGTTAAGGGACGAGATGTAGTATGGTCAGAAGCCTATCTAGAGGGGCATCCTCCATGGAAAATTCCTTTCGACAAAACGTTTTTGCCATATCACGTCGGGGTTTATGGAAGCACAGGTTGCGGTAAATCATGGTTTACGAGGTATATACTTGTTCCACTCTACAGGAAAGCTGGTTACAAGGTACTTATACTTGACTGGAGCGGGACGGATTATGTTCCTCTGCTCAGGAATAATGAAGTTATTAGAATTTCAGATATAGCTCTTGATGAAGAATCGATTTTAAGCTATTTTCAGGATAAAACTTACGGATTTGCAAGAAGTGATGTTATTAAGGACTGCTTCGATGAATTTTTGGAAGGATGGGCTTCAAAGGTTAAAGAAGCATATCTTAACTCTGAAAATCCAGCAGAACACCTATATCAAGAATTGAGATCCCGTATAGAGGAAGCCATATCGAATATAAGACGGGAGGATTGGAGAGCATCAGCTCAAAGGGCATATAGGAGAGTATTTAGAAAATTAAGTCCATCAGATTTCTATCCAGTTATGGGAATCCTTAGTATAGAGGAATTATTTCAAGAACTCAAGCGAAAAGGCATTCTAGCAATCGATATGAGTGGAACTCTAACAGAAGCAAAATTAGGGTTTTTCCTTTCACTCTCAAAATACCTTTATGGTTTAATGGAATCCGGGAAAAGTTTGGGTATAGCCCTAATAATAGATGAGGCACCGCAGTATGCGCCATGGGATGCACGTGGAATACAGGGTGAAACATGCGAAATGATAAAGAATCTTGCTGCTCTAGGAAGAAAGCGCATGCTAAATCTGACGCTTATAGCTCAAGGCATAAGGGGAGAAATAGGTGTAAATGCGGCTGTAAGGAGAAATTTGAATACTCATTTCTTCGGCAGGATACATCCCTTAGATGCAAGCGGTGAGGGAGGGGCTTCCGAATGGTTATCTCCATATGGAATCTCGCCCAATCAGATGCTTCAGCTGAAGCCGGGAAGATTCTACTTTGCTGGAGCAATGAATCCATCACCAGTACCGCTATTAATTACCTATACTCCAAATCTAAGCGAAAAAGAGAGGGAATAAAAGATGGCTGAAAATGCTGAGGAGCTACCTGAATGGGTTAAGCTCCCACTAGATCTACAACATGAATTCTTCAAGCTAGCGGAGAAAGAAGCGAAAAGGTTAATCGAGGTAATTAGGAAAATAGATGAGAACTTAAGAAGTCTTAAATCTGAGCTGGCTCAGCACATACGTGAGCTTCCAAAGCAAACTAGGAAATCCATTATTGCGGCTGTTGATAGCTCTAGGTCGCCGAGGTTCAGTGAAAGATTAGGCGTAAGGTATGGGGTTTTCGCCACTGGAACAGTTTATTTAAAGGGCACGGAAAAGAGAAAAGAAAAGATTGAACCAGGAATTTTTAAGAGAAAGCAGGCTCTTTCTCGAGACGAAAGCAGATATTTCTTCCCGCTTCTAACGACTTACTGCGAAAGAAAGATGGCTCTGGAAGCCTTGAAGGAATGCGATATACTTTTTATAGATGGGAGCTTCTATGGATTCATGTATCCAGCCTTAGATATGAAGAAGCTTGGACTCCTAGAACTAGAGGATAAAAAGAAAATATTTAAGAGAACTTTTGAGTTTACAGAAGAACTTAGAAAAAGTGGAAAAGTTTTGGGGGTCATTAAAAGAAGCCATACAAGGGCGCTGGGAGGATATAGGGTTCTAGAGCACGGTGATGACACCCTAGTTAACGTTATAGATAAACATATACTTTCTCTCATAATGCCTGAGAGATCATATTTTGAATATAAGAGTCTCCTTGGCGATTCACCCCCGATCATTTATACCGGGATAGCTAGGTTAGCTTCAAAAGAGAAGAAAGTTGAAAATTTGATGGAGAGAGCTAAGGATAGAGCTTACAAGCCTTTTGAAGAATTGGAGGTTCCAAAAGATGGCTTCATCAGCATGAGAAGAGCACAAGTTAGATTTTATGGCGATCTTCCACCATGCGAGCTTGAATATCCCTCCACAATTAATCTTGAAAACATACTTTCCGAAAGGGAACTATTTAATGAGGCGACAAATCTACCCTTGGCTTTAGATCTAGTGGATAGTTTAGTTAATATATCTTCCAAATTTATTGAGGAATTTGTGTCCGAAATTGAAGGGCGGGTGTTAGAGGCGATAATAGAAGATGGAGGAAACCTTGATTCTATAAAAGCTTTCTTTGCCTTCTTAAATCCGCAAAAACCATTTTGATAAACATTATTAAATTCTCTCCCTGAGAGTTTGCAGTAGCACAGACTTTTCCACTTCATTTACAGTTATTCCCATATTTTTGTATCCCATTATTAATGCGCCTATTACAGGATAAACTACAGGGGGAACAAATAAAGCCCCCGGCAGAAAATTGGAAACATACTTCTTAAAATACGACCAGACTATTTTGTCCGCTTTAAATACTCCGCCTGAAACCCCAACAATTATGGTTTCCTCCCTCATGAATATCTTTTTGGCAATAGCGACAGCGGCTTTACCCAGCTCCTCACCAGCTTTCTTTAATATTTTAATTGCGACTTTATCACCATTCTTTGCCGCCGTGAAAACTATTTTGGAGAGAGCCGCTATCTTTGTGGAGGTTACTTCGTGATATATTTTTGGGACTATATCCTTGAAATCATCAACTTCAAACTCTTTCTTGAACATATCTACCAATATGGTTTCTTCACCTCTACCATCATATGCTTTAGCAGCAGCTATGAGAGCTCGCCTTGCTATATCAAATGCGCTTCCTTCATCCCCCATTAACCAACCCCAGCCGTTGGATATAGCGCTTTCTCCCTTGTTGTTTAATCCGTAAGCTATGGAACCTGTGCCAGCGACAACAACTATACCCGGTTCACCTCTTGTTGCAGCATAAAAGGCTACGATAACATCGTTCACTATAATCCTTTTTTCAGCAATATTGGATGGAACTATTTCTCTGGAGATTATTTCGTAATCTCGGTCAGTTGTTAAACCGCCGATTCCGAAACATCCGATTTTAATCCTCTCTTTTCTTATATTTAAATTTGAGCATGCTTGTTTGATTGCCAACTTAACGTTTTTACGCGCTTCTCTAACACTAACAACATTATAGTTGCATGGTCCAGCAACTCCAACTCCAACAACCTTAAATTTTTCATCGGCAACAGCACACATGGTTTTAGTTGCGCCGCCATCAACACCTAAAACCAGCATATCATCACACATCCGTCACAATCTTCCCATGACTCACAAGGATTTCTTTCCTTCAAGCATAGGCTTTCCATTAATATATGTTTCAACAACTTCCAATTTTTTGTTTAGTATTATGAAGTCCGCCTTGTAGCCTTTAGCAATTTTACCTATACCCTTCACACCCATGGCTTTACTTGGCGTTAATGTTGACATTCTAATAGCATCTCTTAATGGTTCCCCAATCTTGACGATGTTCTTTACAGCCCTTATCATCGTCAGAGTGCTCCCAGCCAATGTGCCGTTTCTCAATCTTGCCACGCCTCCTCTTATGATAATCATTTGGGAGCCAAGCCTATAGGAGCCGTCACCAAGGGCGGTTCCAGAGATAGAGTCCGTTACCAACATTATTCTACTTGGACCTTTACATCTCATAGTCATCATTAATGTTGCGGGGTGAAGATGTACGAGATCGGCAATCATCTCCACATAAACCTTTCTTTCGGTGAGAGCTGCACCCACTATTCCCGGCTCACGATGATGATAACTTCTCATTCCATTGTATAGATGCGTTATAATAGTTGCGCCAGCTTTAAATGCTTCTAAAGCCTGATCATAAGTTGCATTAGTATGTCCAAGCGACACTTTAACCTCAAACTCTTTTGTAACATCTTTTATAAATTCTATTCCATCTTTAATTTCCGGGGCAATAGTAATCCGACTCAGCATTCCCCCACTTTCATCATAAAATTTTTTGAATTCCTCTAAAGATGGATTGCGTATATGTTCTCTCGGCTGAGCGCCAGCTTTAATAGGATTTAAATAAGGTCCTTCCAGATGGATCCCTAGAATCTTTGACCCGTAATTTAATTTTTTCGCGGCGTCCACAATGTTTCTGATCGCCTTCCTCATTTGCTTAAAGGAATCGGTTGTTACAGATGGCATGTAGGATGTCACGCCGGTTGTGGGCAAATTTTTGGAGAGATCCAGAATTTCTTTCGTGTTTGAGTATGTTACATCGACTCCAAATCCTCCGTGCATATGCATGTCCACTAATCCTGGCGAAAGAAAACAATCATCATATCTATAGACTTCCTTGATGCCTCTAGGCTTTTCCTTCGAAATTTTGATTATTTCTTCTTTATCGACAATTACGTATGCTTCTTTAAGAAATTTTAATGGTGTAAAAATGATCTTAGCTTTTATAGCAAACATAAACAAAACCTTTTTTAATGATCTAACCGTTAGATAGATTCTTAATTTCTCTTTTTAAGTATTAAGGATGAAAATATAGAAAATATTTAAACCATTAATCTCTGATTAATTTGATCAAAGCAGAGTATCTTGTGGGGGATGAAAGAATGGAAGTATTTAGAGTAATATCGGAAAGAAGAAGCATTAGAAAGTATAGAAAGGAAAGCATACCTGACAGCGTTTTAGAGAGAATCATGGAAGCTGGTAGACTTGCACCCTCAGCCGCAAATAGGCAGCCCTGGTACTTCATAGTTGTGAAAGACGAGAAAGTTAAAAAGGATCTCGTTGACGCATGTAGAAACCAGAGATTTGTGGGTGAAGCTGGGGCTGTGATAGCGATTTTAGGAGATCCAAAGATTTCTAGATGGTATAAGCAGGATCCATTTATAGCTGCGAGCTTCATGACCTTGGAGGCTCATGAAGAAGGATTGGGTGTCTGCTGGATAGGTGCATTTGAGGAGGAGAAAGTTAAGCAGATTCTCAAAGTGCCCGAAGATCTATCTGTCATAATACTTTTGACAATTGGATTTCCAGATGAAAAGCCGCCAGCAAGACCTAGAAAACCTAGAGAAGAAATATTCTTCCTGGATGAGTATGGTAAAACTTATCCATTCAAGACCTAGTTGCATAGAGTAAAGCTATATCCTTGATCCCCCATGCCTTTTTTATAACCTAAAAACGATGCTTTGCATCAAAAAACATTAGAGGATTGTTTTTTAAACTGGCTTTTTCAAAATGATGCTTTTTCCTTCAGCTGCTCCTAGACTTCATGGTAACAACCTTGATTACCGAGGATTTGTATCCGGAGTTACTGTTAATTTTCCGGTATTCGCCCTGGGAGCACCCCTTTTTCCTTACGGAAAAATTACTGGGAAAGGCATTAAGGTTTCCTTTGACGTAAAGTTCATAGTAAATCTACTGAAAGGCAAGAACATAATGGACTGGAAAACGAAGATTAATATTACGACCACAGGGAAAACTCAACCCCTTTTGTTCAAGCTCTTCAACATGCTACTACTAAAATAATATTATTGGCTTCAAGCAGATTTTTGGATTAAAAAATTGCGCATCTCACAAGCTCGCATAATGCTTAGTCGACATGCTGAATACGAATATAAAATCTAAGTCCGACCTCTGTTTACCTGCGACCTCTAGAAAATAGATATTAATCTGATTAATTTCTAAGAATTAGGTAATTAAAAAATAAAGCACAATCATACAAAGGGGTAGGTTAAAGTATGAAGATAATTGCGGGATCGGATTTTCACGGTTCTAAAGTTGCTTTTGAAGCCTTCGCCCTAGAAGCAGAGAAGCAGAAAGCTGACATTATTCTCGTGTGCGGAGACCTAACGAATTTTGGCACAATAGAACAGGCAAAAGATCTACTTTCAGCACTAGCTGAAATAGATGCACCGCTACTGTTTGTTCCCGGAAATTGCGACCCTCCCTCACTCACTAATCTAAACTTTGGTAACATTAAGTGTATTCATGGTAAGGGAATTATTTATGGAAAAATAGCTTTCATAGGCGTAGGTGGGAGTCCAATAACTCCTTTCAACACCCTCTTTGAGATGAGTGAAAATAAAATCGCTGAGACACTTAAGAACTGCTTGATTAGCCTCAAGGAGAAAATAGGTCAACGTAAGATAATTTTGGTTTCTCATTCACCACCTAAAAACACTAAATTAGATAGAACCACTTTTGGCATACATGCTGGAAGCATTAGCGTTAGGAGATTCATTGAGGAGCATAGCCCACTATTGGTGGTATGCGGTCATATACATGAGGCTAGGGGAGAGGACCAAATAAACGGGACGCTGATAATTAATTTGGGATCAGCTAAACGGGGAGAGTATGCTGTGATAAATATTGAGGAAAAAATCAATGTTAGTCTACGAACCTTAGAAATTTAGTTTTATAAAAATTAGAAATTAAAAAACTTAATAAATGAGGTTTACATTGATTCTTTTTAACTTTCATAGGGGTGTGTTGTTTGCCTTTCCAGAAAGGTGATTTCCTACTGATAGATTACATTGCTAAGATAGGTGAGACAGGAGAAGTCTTTGACACAACTATAGAAGAGGTTTCACGGAAAGAAGGAATATATCAAGAAGGAGGAATATATGAACCTAAACTTGTGGTTATAGGTGAAGGATGGATCCTGAAATCTCTTGAAGAAGCCATCCTAAATCTTGAAATAGGGAAAACAGAAACCATAGAGATTCCGCCGGAAAAGGGTTTTGGAAAGAGAGATCCTAATAAGGTGAAGATTTACCCATTAAGAAAGTTTACTGCCCAAGGCATAACCCCAAGGGTCGGTATGAGAGTTGAAGTTAATGGAAGAATGGCCACAGTTCGCTCCATAGGCGCTGGCAGAGTTCAGCTAGATTTTAATCCACCACTGGCTGGTAAAACTTTAATTTACGAAGTCACCGTTAAAAAGAAACTTGAAACAGAGGAAGAGAAAATTAGAGCTTTGATACATCGTAGAATACCTCAAGTTGAAATTGAAAAATTTTCTTTGGAGATCAGTGAAAATAGCGTCACTGTAAATATTCCAGAGGAGGCATTCTACATCGAGGGGATACAAGTCATAAAGCGCGGAATCTTTATGGATATACAAAGGTTCTTTCCGGAGAAGAGAACCGTACGCTTTATTGAGGTCTTTGAGAAGAAGGAAGCCTCCTCAACAACACCTTCTTCAACCGGAAACCCTTAGGACAATTAAGGGATTCATGAACTGCAACTACTTTACATCGATCATTATCTCTTAGATATTCTGGTGAACATAATTTTAGATTCTCACAATCCTCTTCATCGCAGTTTTGCGGGTGAAATGTGAGCACCGCTCCTTCAATAGCTTGTTTGGAAGGGATTGCCGATAATACTTCAGCCTCAACAACCTCAACTACACGCATTTCAAGACCATACGGCTCACATTTCAGGATTTTATCTCGAACATTAACAACTCTATAGATGCGGTTGCTTTCCAAGTTTTTGACGCAAACATTATAATATTTACATTTGCTACATTTCGAGCCTGATCCTTTGTGAATGAAAATTTCATTGATTTTAGCTTGACCGACACCTAATAACGTAATTATTGTTTTTACCTCAGCCATATTTTATTTTATCACTCCTGTTTCTTCAGCTAAAGATTTAGCGCTATCATGGGTTAGCGGCTTCTCGCTGAGAATCGTATATCTATCCGGCCGAATTTTTGGAGCCTTAACTAACGCTTCAATAATATATTTTGGCTCTATACCTATCTCACTGGCTGTTACTGGCGCACCGACTCTTCGCAACGTATCTTTTATGAGCTGCCAGTCTAACCCATGCATGTAAGCCATCATTATTGTTCCGATTCCGCATTGTTCGCCATGCAAAGCTGGTTTAGGCGCTATAAGATCCAGAGCATGACTGAAAAGATGTTCAGAACCGCTACAAGGCTTGCTACTTCCAGCCATCCCCATAGCTATACCACAGCTAACAAGAGCCTCAAGAAGCACCCTTAAACCTTCTTCAGAATTCGGTTTTATTAAATGTGAATGTTCAACAATATGCTTGGCGCTCATGAGCGCTATACTAGCGGTGTACTGTGCGTAATATTCGTTTCTTCTTTTGTGAGCAAGCTTCCAGTCAAGTGTTGAGGTAAACTTTGCTAAGGCATCTCCACAACCGCTTGCAATAAATCGATATGGAGCCTTAATTATGATATCTGTATCAGCTATCACAGCTATCGGCGACTGAGCCATAATTGAATATGGTTTGTTTAAGCCTTTTAGGGAGGCAAATGGGCTGGCTATTCCATCATGGGAGGCTGTTGTCGGAACACTTATGAAGGGAACTCCCTCTCTGGCTGAACTAAGTTTAGCGATGTCAATTTTAGCGCCTCCACCCACACCAAAAACAACTTGAGGATTTATCTTTCTTATTTTGTTCTCTGAAGATTTTACATCCTCAACTGTCGGTATGCTAGATGTGATTATATGCACATCAACCATTAATCCATTGTCTCGCAGCATCTCTCTGATTTTTCGACCAGCTATCTCAAACGTTTTTTCTCCAGTAATTATTAGAGCTCTTTCAGTAAATCCTAGATCATCACATATTGAATTGATGAGGTTTAGGCTTCCGCTTCCAACTATTATTTCTCTAGGTAATTGTATGCGGTGAACTTTTGAAATCAAGTTCTATCTACCTTAATATAGAGGGGGATCTTCTATTTATGTAAATCTTTTTACTAATTATTAATTCTTAAAACATTCTGAAAAAAGGAATATTCAGGAAAGATAATTTTTGCCGGATCTCCTTTTATATTTTCCGAACAATTTAAATTTAAGTTTGTCACTACTAATAGTAAGTGCGCCCCTCTAGTAACGAGAACCCATTTACTTGAGAAAAAGGCGTCGCAATAGATTTGACTTATCAGATTTATGGATTTATTTCAAGATTCTGAAGTCGATATATGTACGCTTAAAAAATAGGGGAATTGAACATATTGCCATCAACTGATGGAAATAAAGCTGAAATTAGACAGATAATCTTAGAGAATATTCCAAAAGAAGCTGAGATAACACGGATAGAGTTTGAGGGTCCAGCACTAGCCATATACGTGAAGAGACCGGAGGTTCTAATAAAGCAGGAGCGCATAATTACGGATATAGTCAGTATTATAAAAAAGAGAATCGTCCCACGTTCAGATCCCTCAGTGAGACTGCCAGAGAAAGAAGCTGAAAAAATAATAAATGAAATAGTGCCTAAAGACGCTGAGATAACAAATATAATGTTTGATCCTCCCTTAGGTGAGGTGATAATAGAGGCTAAGAAGCCAGGGCTTGTCATAGGGAAAAACGGGGCAACTCTTCAAGAGATAATTCTTAGAACAAAGTGGAGACCAAGGGCTGTAAGAAGCCCGTCTAAGCCCTCAAAAATAATGGCACACATACAACATTCTCTATATATGAGTAGTAAAGAGAGGGAGAGAATCCTCCGTAATGTTGGTGAGAGAATATTTCGTCCATTACTCTATGAAGTAGGCGATGTAAGAATAACGATGCTTGGCTCAGCAAGAGAGGTTGGGCGCTCCGCAATTCTCGTTCAAACCAGAGAAAGTCAAGTTTTATTAGATTGCGGGATAAATCCCGGATCAACGAAGGCTTTTGAGGCTTTTCCAAGATTAGATGCACCACAATTCGATATTGAATCTTTAGATGCTGTTGTGATAACTCACGCTCACCTAGACCATTGTGGTTTTCTACCATACTTATTCAAATATGGATATGATGGACCAGTTTATTGTTCAGTTCCAAACGTTAGCTTAATGACTCTGCTTCAGCTTGATTATCTAGATGTGCTATCTAAGCAGGGCGCTCCACTACCATATGACCAAAAAGATGTACGTGAAGCCGTTTTACATACTCTTCCATTACGTTATGGTGTTGTAACCGATATAGCGCCAGATATACGATTAACGTTACATAACGCAGGACACATTCTCGGATCCGCAATAGTGCACCTACATATAGGTGAAGGCTACCATAACATAGTTTATACCGGAGACTTTAAGTATGGTAGAACCATGCTTCTAGAAGCTTCAGCCACGGATTTCCCGAGAGTTGAAACCATTATAACTGAGAGTACATACAGTGCTCCTACGGATCTTATGCCCTCAAGGGCTGAAGCTGAAAAAAATCTTGTGACAATAATTAATGAAACCTTGAATAGAGGGGGGAAAGTGATAATCCCGGTGCCAGCTGTTGGTAGAGCCCAAGAGATAATGCTTGTTATAGATGAGTACATGAGACGAGGTGAACTTAAGGAGGCACCAGTATTCATCGAAGGCATGATTTCTGAGTCAACAGCTATCCACATGGCTTACCCAGAATATCTTTCAAGAGAAGTCCGAAACAAAATAATTAACGAAGGAATTAATCCATTTGAATCCGAATATTTTACTGTAGTTGAGCATCCAAGCGCTAGAAGCGGAATAATAGAGGGGGAACCTTGCATAATTTTGGCTACAGCAGGCATGCTTGAAGGAGGACCCGTAATAGACTATTTCCAGAATCTTGCACATGATAAGCGTAACTCACTGATATTTGTTAGCTATCAGATTGAAGGAACATTAGGTCGTAGAATTCAGAAAGGCGCGCAGGAAGTTTCAATAGTAGATCAAGATGGAAGAATTAGAGTTATAAAGATTAATTTGAATGTTTATACGGTTGAAGGATTCTCCGGTCACTCGGATAGAAGACAAATAATAAATTATCTACGTAGGGTTTCACAGAAACCGGATAATATAATAGTGTGTCACGGCGAAAGAAGTAAATGTTTATCTCTTGCCGAATTTCTGCGCAGAAGATATAAGATTAATGCAATAGCACCAGATATTTTAGAGACAATTAAGCTACGATAATAAGTAGAAAGTTGAGGTGAAGATGGAATCTATTTATTAGATGAGGCGGATTTTTTCTTCCATATTTGAACATTTGGCGGGGTTAGAACTATTCGTTCCTCGCCTAATCGTGCAATATCACCGCCTATTGAAGCTACGAATTCGCTTAGTTCACCAATGGCACGTTTAACATCTTCAACATTTTTCTCTGCTAAGGGATCAACCCTAACTATCAGTATGTTACCGGATTTAACTTCATTCTTAATTTTTTCTAGATCGTTAAGTGAACGTAATGGAAGCGCTTTAAGGTAAATTTTGCCAGTGGATGATGGAGTAATGGATTCAACCGTGTTTTCTTTTTCCTTGCGATTTTCGTCCTTTTCCATTTTCTTCTTCATTTTCTCTATTTCAGAGTTTTCTTTTTTGCTCTTACCAATTATTTTTCCAATAACCTTTTCTAAGTTTGGATTCCTCAAATTTTAGACCCTCATAACAATTCATACGGTAATTTTCATATTTTTCATTTTAAATTTGTTCTTTTCGAGTCTTAACTCTTTCGCCTCCTAAAATCTCTTTCATTATTCTCCAAATCGAATCGCCGACATAATGTAGATTCTTAAAGATTTTTCCACGTTTGAGGTCTTTTATATCTTTGGATCCTAAAAGAGCCTTAACTATAGCTATTGCCTTGCCATGCTTCTCATCTAAAACTATAACGAAATCTCCTTCCTCAAATTTTCCATCAACTTTAACTATACCAGGAGCCATCACATCGGCACCATTGCATATATGGGGAATCGCACCCATATCAACAATCACCTTTGGAAGAAGGCGAATTAAATCGTTAAACATCAGCGTCGGTATGAGATCGCCAGTAACTGTGCTCATTAATAATGGTTTACCATTAACGATGAAAATTTTAATTTCAGGGGTTTCAGCAACCTCAATTAATGGTTTAACACCGAACATTTGCTCTGCATCAACGCCAAATTCTTCGGAGAACTTTTTAAGAAGATGTTTCTTTTCTTTTTCTCTAAGGAAGAACCTGCGCTTCACGTAGCTCATGTAATAAAAATTTTAGCATAACGCATATAAATTTGCGTCTCTCATAAAGAATTGAGATTAGACTGGTGGAAGGTTGTGAAAAGCGATGGCGACCCAAATACTTGAAGAGAGCCTTGGAAAAGTCGTATTGATAAAGCTTAGAGGAGGAAGGAGTATAAGGGGGAAACTTCAGGGATTTGACCAGCACTTAAACTTGGTTCTTGAAAAAGCGGAGGATGTAACCGACACAGAAAATATTAAGGAGCTAGGTTTAATAATAGTTAGAGGCGATAATGTTGTGATGATTTCGCCTCCACCAAGGTGATATAAAAAATGACAAAGGGTACGGCATCTTTTGGAAAACGAATGGGTAAAACGCTCCACATAAGATGTAGAAGATGCGGTCGCCGATCTTATAATGTCAAGAAGAAGAGATGCGCAGCATGCGGCTTTGGAGCAACAGCGAGTATACGGAGATACTCTTGGCAAACTAAGAAGCTTCAGAGGCAACGAATAGTTTAAATAAAACTGGGATAGAAGAGTAAAAAGCGGTGGAGAAGGAGAATGGTTGGAAAAGCTAGGATAAAACTTACGAGCACAGATTACAAGAAGCTCGATGAAATATGTAGAGAGCTAAAGGCTATAGCTGAGAAAACAGGGGTTAAAGTTTCAGGTCCAATTCCGTTACCGACTAAGAAGCTTAGGGTGCCTGTGATGAAGAGTCCTTGCGGCGAGGGGACAAAAACGTGGGATAGATGGGAAATGCGTATACATAAGCGTCTGATGGATATAGAAGCAGAAGATCGGGTGATGCGTAGAATAATGCGGATGAGAGTTCCAGAAGATGTTTATATAAGCATAGAGTTAATTTAGTTTTGAGTAACAGCTTGTAATCAAATTATTATTAACCGTATAGGAATACTTTTAAAGCAGTGATTGTTGATAATAAAGATGCAATAAAGACCAGAAACCAAACATATTTGTTCCACCAGAAAACTTTTGCTCCATCCAAAAAGCCAAATGGAATTAAATTAAGTAAGGCTACGAAAGCGTTGATAAGGCTTCCCCATATAAAAGCGGTTTTAAGTGAAAAAGTGCCGATTAAAAGACTTGAAACAAAAAAGGTTAAGAAAAGCATTAAGTTTACGAGAGGCCCTGAAAGCGATGTTTTGCCAATTATTTCTTTATTGGCTTCGCCTGATACGATTACGGTGCCAGGGGAGACAATCTTTATTGGAGAGAAAATTGAAATTAGGGTGATTATTATGCCTAAAAGCGTTAGTCTGAACTCAGCCCATAAACCATAAATCTTAGCAACAAATTTGTGGCAGAGTTCATGGAGAATAAAGGCTGATGAGAAGATGAGAGCCAGCAATAATATCAGGAAGGGATCAGCGGGAAAACTGCCTTCGATTGCTATGGATAATCCGACTGATATGACTAATAATGTACCTATAGTTAGATGGATAATTTCGGTAAACCTTAATAATCGACCGGAAATTTTGAAGCTCAATTTAGGTTTATTATGAACTCTCATAGAATCTTCTTTTAAAATAGGTTCTCCTAAAGAAGCCCAATGCGCCATGGAAGCTCTTCTTACACCTTGACAATTATGAAGCTCTGGTAGCCTATGCTCAACACAAAAATATTTACCGCAAAAGGGGCATCTGAAAGGAAGAGACACGTCTAAACCACAGTATTGGCATTTCAATTTTAACTCAACACTTAAATATTAATCACCAAGCCAAAAATATTTCTAAAAGAAATAAAAATCTTTCATTAAACAATCAGTCTAAAAACAAATAAGGAAGCATAATCCTATACTAAATGAGCCGGGGTGGCCGAGTGGATTAAGGCGCAGGCCTTGAGTAAATAAAAACTTTAATTAAGACAGCCTGTGGCCCTTCGGGGCCGCATGGGTTCGAATCCCATCCCCGGCGCCATA
>CAYSKG010000004.1:0-3056 GCA_964431725.1 uncultured Candidatus Bathyarchaeia archaeon
CGCGACCCCCACCTTACCAAGGTGGTGCCCCAACCGGGCTAGGCTACCGAGGCAAACTAAATCATAATCATCTATATCTCCGAATTTTAAAAATTTATTTATTGTTGGCGTCAACTTCTCATAGACAACGGAATCTATTATTTCCTTAGCTTTCTTACCAGCATCCGTGCCCGTAAAATATTCAAGCCGAGCGTAAGAGTCAATTATATACCTCATATTCTATCCCTGTGATCTCTCAAATCTTTAAGCGACGTTTTCTTTATTATACCGAACATACTTTCCCCCTTGAGAAGGGCTTCCGCTATATCTCGTTTATTATCTTTGATATGCCTCTAGGCCCATACTTTTCTCTTTAACACCTCATATAAGTCTTCTCTGAGCGTGATCGCCGTTTTAATCATCTATATCAACATAAAAATAAACATAAACATCCAACTTAAAAGTTATTATTCAAATCCTTATGTACTTCTAGCTTTTGCAGTAATCTGATTTTCTCATTCTATACAACAATATCTTATAAGCTGGTAAGCTTGGGGTTTTCTTATAGGCTGAAACTCATCTGTTTCTCTTTAAGCCGTTTCTATTTACTGCCCATTTTAAGAGGGGAAGTATTGCTTTTCTAAGCTCCTTTCCGTCCTTTGTTAATGCATATTCAACTCTTGGCGGTATCTCGTTAAATGATTCTCTCTTGACTAGATCTTCAGCTTCAAGTTTTTTCAATGTGCCTGAAAGAAGTCTTCAGAGATGGATGGGGATCATGGGCTCTTCTTTCTAGAGAAGCCGTTTAATGGGGGAAACTACCTACTATTTTGCTTTAGCGGCGAACTCCTCTGATATTCTCTTGTACATTTCAAGTTCTCTTTGGGACATGGGTTTAACTCTCTTTAGCGCCTCCTCGAAATGTCTCATGTAAACCTTTAAGCCACCTAAATTCTTTTTAGCTTCACCTGGATCTTTACTCTTCATTATATGCTCTCTTATGGCGAGCATAACAGCCGTATTGCATACTGCAGCTAAATCAGCCCCCGTGTAGCCCTCGGTTCTCTTAGCTAGGTCTTCAATGTCTACATCCTCAGCTAAAGGCTTCTTTTTCAAGTGGATCATTAGTATTTCTTTTCTAGCTTCAAAGTCTGGCGGAGACACATAAAGCAGCTTATCAAATCTTCCAGGTCTTAGAAGTGCGGGATCAACTATGTCAGGCCTATTCGTCGCCGCTATCACAACCACACCCCTCAGCTCCTCTATGCCATCCATCTCAGTTAGTAGCTGACTTATAACTCGCTCAGTTACATGAGAATCTCCACGTCCTCCGCCTCTCACAGGGGCAATTGCATCGATCTCATCAAAGAAGATTATGCTTGGAGCCGCCTGCTTAGCCTTCCTAAAAACTTCTCTAACAGCCCTCTCGGATTCTCCAACCCATTTGGAGAGGAGCTCTGGACCCTTAACACTAATGAAGTTTGCCTCGCTCTCGTTTGCAACAGCCTTAGCAAGCATAGTCTTACCGGTTCCAGGAGGACCATAGAGGAGGATCCCCCTAGGCGGCTTGGCGTCCATGTGCTCAAAAACTTCTGGATATTTGAGCGGCCACTCAACAACTTCTTGGAGTTCAAGCTTGACGTCTTTTAAGCCGCCGATGTCTTCCCACTTGATGTTTGGAACTTCAACCAGAACTTCACGCATCGCTGATGGCTCAACGTCTTTTAGGGCTTCCATGAAATCATCCATTGTGACTGTTATTTTGTTCAGTACCTCGGCTGGAATGGTGTCCTTCTCAAAATCTATCTCAGGAAGGATTCTGCGTAGAGCTCTCATGGCGGCTTCTTTACATAACGCTGCTAGATCAGCCCCTACAAAACCATGGGTTATGCTGGCGAGTTTCTCTAGGTCAACGTCTTCTGCAAGAGGCATATTGCGGGTGTGAATCTGCAGGATCTCCAGTCTGCCTTGCTTGTTTGGCACGCCTATCTCTATTTCTCGGTCAAATCTCCCAGGTCTCCTTAAGGCTGGATCTATGGCGTTAGGTCTATTGGTTGCACCTATCACAACAACTCTTCCTCTGGGTTTCAATCCATCCATCAGCGCCAGCAACTGTGAAACAACTCTCTTTTCAACTTCACCAGTTACTTCCTCCCTTTTAGGCGCAATGGCATCTATTTCATCAATGAAAATAATGCTTGGGGCATTCTCCTCAGCTTGCCTAAAGATTTCTCTCAAACGCTCCTCGCTTTCACCATAATATTTACTCATTATTTCTGGTCCACTTATACTAAAGAAGGCAGCATTAGTTTCGTTGGCGACAGCCTTAGCGAGCAGGGTTTTACCAGTCCCCGGTGGACCGTAAAGGAGGATGCCCTTAGGCGCCTCAACACCAAGCCTTTCAAAGAGCTCCGGATATTTAAGTGGGAGCTCAACCATCTCTCTAATCTTCCTTATCTCCTCATGTAGACCACCAATATCTTCATAGGTGACTCTGGGAACCTCTCTAACCATGGCTGCTGGTTTTTCACCCATTGCTATCTGGGTGCTTCTGGTTATTATGACTGCTTGAGCTGGAGGCTGAACATTCACAACCATTAAGTCGATTGTTCTCCCCATTATTCCAAGTGGGATGTAGTCTCCCCGCATGACAACTTTTCCTTCGAGAATATGAGCTAAATATTCCTCTGCACCTTCGATACGGAGGGGTTCCGTTGGTGCAAGAACTATCTTCTCCGCATTTCTAGCCTCAATTCTCCTTATTGTAACTTTCTCATCTATGCTGACCCCGGCGTTTCTCCTTATATAGCCGTCTATGCGGATGATTCCTCTACCTGAATCCTCAGCGTAACCGGGCCAGCATATGGCTGCTGTTTTACGCTTACCGGAGATCTCAATAATATCTCCCGGAGTTAAACCTAGATCATCCATAACTTTGGGATCAATTCTAGCTATGCCTCTACCTACATCTCTGCTCTGCGCCTCAGCAACCCTTAGGACGACTGTTCCAGAATATGGCATGCTTATCACCTCTAAAATGGTAGCGTTAATGTTCAATAGGTAAAAATAAACTCTAC
>CAYSKG010000004.1:3156-27788 GCA_964431725.1 uncultured Candidatus Bathyarchaeia archaeon
CTTTAGCAACCCTAACCGCTAAGTCTATAAACTTGTCTAATGGAGAGTCGGATAATGGTAGAATACCGTTGCCATATTTCACTGCGGTGTTCACTATCTCGTTTGATGAGCCGCCGAACCATACTGGTGGATGAGGCTTCTGCAGAGGCTTAGGACAGAATGGTGCTTCGTTAACCCCCATAGTATTTTCCCTTATATGTGACCTTGTTTTCTGCAGTCCAGAGCTTTAGTATGATCTTTAATGCCTCAAGCATTTTTTGATATGCGCTCTCCGTGTTTTCCTCATCCAACATTATAGGAGATAAAAAGCGGTCTCCAACCCAAAGCGTATTAAAACCTAATTCATCAGCCGCTATAGAAACCTTTAAAACTTCCTTATAACCGTATCCACCATGCGTGGATAAGTGGACACCAAACTCCATGGGCATGAATGAGACTCATCCCTTATGTTCTTAAGAGCCTAGCAAGTCTCTGCTCCAAAAGTCTTTTAGGCATCGCGCCAACTATCCTGTCAACTAAGGAGCCGTCTTTAAAAACTAGGAGAGTTGGTATACCCATTATCTGATATTGGAGGGGCACCTTTGGGTTCTCGTCCACATTCAGTTTTCCGAAGAGTATTTTACCAGCATATTCTTTAGCAAGCTCATCGATTATGGGAGCCATCATCCGGCATGGGGCACACCAAGGCGCCCAACAATCAATAACAACTAAGGGACTGCTCTTAATCACCTTATCAAAATTTGAGTCAGTTACCTTTACGGGTTCGCTTACGGATGGTTGTGAAGCAGCTGTTCTTCTTCGCATAAGTTCTTCAAGCTTCTTCCGCCTGATTCTTTCAAGCTCCTTATCCTCTTCACTCATACTAAAGTCTCCTCTCTCTTATTGCGAAATAATTAAAACATAAATAAAAATTAAAAGATTTAAGTATTCTTAATCCTAATCTGATTTAATTTAATGAATCGTAATAAATCGCTAATTTATCTGAGTGATTGAGATGGCTAAAAAATTTAAAGTGTTAAGTAAGGAAGAAATTGCTCCGCAAATAAAGCGCATGGTTATTAAAGCTCCACTTATAGCTAAAAAAGCTAAAGCTGGACAATTTGTTATTCTGAGAGTTGACGAATATGGCGAAAGATTTCCTCTAACGCTTGTAGACTGGAATCCTAATGCGGGAACGATCACACTAATCTTCCAAGAGGTTGGAGTTTCAACAAAAAAGCTTGGAAAAATAGCCCCAGGAGCTTATATTGAAGACATTGTTGGACCATTAGGCAATCCAACCGAAATAGATAGGTATGGTCATGTAGCCGTTATCGGCGGAGGAGTAGGCACAGCACTAATCTATCCGTGGGTTCGCTCTCTGAAGAGAGTAGGTAACCATGTTACCACAATTATTGGCGCTAGAAGCGCAAATCTACTTTTACTTGAAAAGGAACTGAGCGAATTAAGTGATGAGATATATATATCAACGGATGATGGAACAAAGGGAATTAAAGGTTTTACATCAGATGTTCTAAAAAGCCTCTTAGAGAAGGGTAGAAAATTCGATCTGGTTATGGCAGCTGGACCTGTCCTGATGATGAAGGCTGTAGCGGATGTCACACGCCCGTACAAGATAAAAACTATTGTGAGTCTAAATCCAATAATGGTTGATGGAACAGGAATGTGCGGAAGCTGTAGGGTTACTGTTGGCGGAAAAACAAGGTTCGCATGTGTTGATGGACCTGAATTTGATGCGCATGAGGTTGATTTTCGCGAGCTAATAAATCGACTACGTACCTATCGAGAGGAGGAGCAAATAGCACTTCAGCACCTGAAAGACTGCCAATAGAAAAAAAGGAAAATATCAAAGCAGCTGCAACCATCTTTTGTAGACTTCAAATATTTTACGTAGCTCCTTAATTGGCTTACTGTGGAAATCAACTCTTAGATCTATCATTGGACGTGATTTATGTATGGGTTTTCTCTCAGCTACCTTTATTGCTGCTGATCGAATGCCTCTCCAGTCGCCTCCAGCCTTCTCTCCAGCCTCCAGAGCTCTCATGAGTCTTTCAGCAAGCCACTCGCCTTCAGAGGATTCGAAAGCCTCAGCCATGGCTTTCAACACATTTTCGGATACCAAAGCGTTTCCTGCAACAATGTAGTTTTCTCCGGTTATATGCCCACTCCACTCTAAAGTTTTTCTTCCAGTAAAAACCGCTTTCTCGCCTGAAACATTAATGATTGATATTTGCCTCATCTCTCGCTCGGGATCATCCCTAAGTAAAGTCTTCAACACATCTCTTGGCGGAAGATTATTGCGTAGAAGCCTAAGCCCATTAACTCCATGAAAAAAGTTTGTGTATCCCTGAACTGCTATTGCCCCAACATTCGGCTCCACATGTGGAACAGCGCTTCCTACAGCTATGGAAGCTGAAGAAACAGAGACGCCGAGAGCGAGACTTTCAGAACATCTTGCAATCATAGAGAAGGTGCCAAAGAAATTTTTATCCGAACCATATTTTAACCTCAATTACATCACCATCTCTAAGATTTAGGAAACTTCTTAGATGAATCGGAGCAATTATCTCCAAAACATCTTTTGGATAATTAGGCATGCATGGTTTGATCACAGCCCCATGAACTACATCCGCTATAGTAGCTCTGTAGAAGCGACCGGAGCAGAATTTATCCTCTGGGGGAGTTACTTTAAATCCGGCGTTTCTTTTATATAAATTCAGTAGACTTTGGACAGCTTCGCTCTCCAAGAATAGGTTTAACGTTCCCGGATATGGATCAAAATTAAATTTCTTTTTAACTTGCTTCCTGAACCATAATAATTTCACGAATCGGCTTCCCTCACCTAAACCACTAAATACTTTACCCCTTACAATTAGAGAGCTCTCTTCCAATGCTTCCCTCACCTAAAATTCTATGAGCTTTATTCCCAACTTAACTAGAGTTTAAATAAAAATAATTATATAATTATTTAATCTCTAAAAGGAAAAAATACAAAGGGCGATTATGAAGCATAATAATGTGATTAGTTTGGGTTTGATAAATAAGCTGGATAGGCTTTCATCAATAAATTTAATCAAGTATATGATTTATGCATCTTCAGTAATTTTCTTCTTCGCTATAATATTTTTTCCACCCTTAGCTGGAATACTTGGAAACATCAGGCAGATAGCAGTAATATATAAGGAGCCAAATCTTCTAGCTAGAGCCAACTTAGCAATCGCACAATCTTTTATAATGGCTTTCACAGTTGCAATTTTAGATCTAATAGCAGCTCTACCACTTGCATGGTTTATAGTTAGAAGTAAAAACAAAATTGTAAATATAATAGATACTCTAGTTGATATTCCATTTCTAATACCAACAGCAGCTTTAGGGTATTCTTCCCTCCTCTTCTGGAGCAGTCGAAATGGAATCTCAGGGATATTTGGGGTTGAACATCTTATTTCACCAGGCTTTCTTCTAGTGCTTCTCCTCCACTTCACCTTCTCCTATCCAGTTATCGTCAGAGTCATGGTCGGCGAATTACTAAACTACAAAGAAGTTTACGAGGTTGCGGCTAAAACCTTAGGTGCACAACCGTTAACAGCTGTTAGAACAATAACATTACCGTTACTAAAGCCTGGAATAATTGCATCATTTCTTTTAGCGTTCGCCCGTTCACTTTCAGAAACTGGAGCAACAGTGATAGCTGCAGGAACATGGGAGAATGGACCAGTTTTCATCTATAGGAATATAGATAAAGAGGGGATCCTAGTTTACGTGAGCTCGGTTTTAATACTTTCTTCAACCGTGATATTCTTTCTGATAAGTCTACTTGCTCCAAAATTTAGATTTCCAATTAGGCGGGCTTTTCCAGCAATTGAAAGAAAACTCAGCTCATCGGGGGCTATCAGATTTAGAGATGGATTAACGCTTCTAATATTTCTATTAGCTGTCATAGCGCCGTCGTTATTTATTACTTTACCAATGATTCAAGCGCTTCTAAATGGAACATTGAATGAAGTTTTATCGGGATTAGATCCGTGGGGCGACTTCTGGCGCAGTATGCTGATATCCTACACTATCGGATCATTATCAACCCTAATGAACATTGCCTTCGGGTTGCCAGTAGCCATATTGATTGCTAGAGGAAAGCTTGGTAGAGCAACTTCAATCTTTGAGGCTTTAGTGAATGTGCCTATCATAGTTCCCTCAATAGCGCTGGGCGTCTCTTTAAGGCTTTTCTGGGGAAGATATGCTTTCATTCACGAATTTTGGGTTCTATTGCTATCTCATACAACTATAACTTACACTTACTTCGTTGAGTCTATGGCTGCAGCTATAGAAAGTATACCCCTAGAGATTGAGGAGGTTGCAAGCACCCTAGGTGCGAAGCCTTTCGCAATCTTTAGAAGGATAACATTCCCGCTTACAAAATACTCTGTTTTCTCTGGTGCAGTGCTAGTTTTCACTAGGGCTTTAGGTGAGACTGGTGCTGCGAAGGCTGTCACCAGAACAAAGGAGTTTTCAACCCTTCCGGTTCTACTTGTCGATTGGATCGTAAATAAGAAGGCGACACCCTCTCAAAGCGCCTTAGGTATAGGATTCTACATAATCTCCTCCTTTATAATTCTCTTAATCTTCAGACTTTTAACGAGGAGGAAGAAGTAGCATGCCATCAATAAAGCTAATCAACATTACAAAGAGATATGGGAGAATAGTGGCCCTCAGAAATCTGAATTTAACTGTAAAGGATGGAGAATACTTATGTGTTTTAGGTCCTACTGGAAGCGGAAAGACTACATTACTTAAGCTTATAGCGGGAATAGTTAAACCAGATGAGGGAGAGATTTACATAGATGGGAAGCTCGTGAATAATGTTCCCCCTCAAGAGAGGAACATCGCATACGTGCCTCAACATTATGCACTCTTTCCACATTTAAGCGTCATCGACAACGTTGCTTTTGGGCCTCTATCAAAAGGATTCAGTAAAGATGAAGCATATAAAATATCAATGCAAATGCTTAAGATGACGAGATTGGCTTGGAGAGCCAATTCGTTTCCTCATGAATTAAGTGGCGGAATGCAACAGCGTCTAGCGCTGGCAAGGGGGTTAGCTTCCGGTGCTAAAATTCTCCTTTTGGATGAGCCATTAGGAGCCTTGGACGCAAGATTGAGAGTTGAATTACGATATAAGCTTAGAGAAATAGCTGAAAAAAACAATTTAACAGCCATCCACGTAACACATGACCAAGAGGAAGCCATGTCCATAGCTGACAGAATAGCCATTTTAAGGAACGGAGAGATCCAGCAAATAGGAACCCCATTTTACGTATATAATGAACCAAAAAACATTTTTGTAGCCCACTTCGTTGGAGAAGCAAACTTTTTTGAGGGATTCATAGCTGAAGTCGATCTCCATGGCTCATGGATCCAACTAAGAAACGGTTTCATATTACGCACTAATGAAATCGGCAAGAAGATTGGAGAAAGGGTTGTTGTAATGATAAGGGAGGAAAAAGTCAGAGTTACTAAGCGCGTTAGGAGAAGAGAGGAAACCAATCTTTTTCCCGGAACAATTAAGGATATAAGTCTTTTAGGTGATTTCCTATCTTACTCTATCTTACTTGATAATGGCGACAGAGTTAACTCTAGAATACCAACCATAATGGGAATGAAAAGATTTAAAGTCGGTGAAAAAGTTTATGTTCGCTTAAAACCCGAGGACCTAAGAGTGTATCCATATCCTCCAATGGGGCTTTATCGGGAGCTGGAGGTGATATAATATTCCATCAGTCCGATTAGTCAACGTTACAAAAAGATATGGAAACATAGTAGCTGTGAAGAACCTTAATCTTCAAGTGAGAGATGGAGAATACCTTTGCATAATTGGACCAAGCGGATGTGGAAAAACAACTCTTATAAAATGTATAGCTGGCATAATAAAGCCAGATGAGGGAGAAATCTACGTAAATAACAAGCTCATGAACAATATTCCAATCCAAGACAGGGAAATCGGATATGTTTTTCAGGAGATAGCGCTGTTCCCCCATATGAACGTGTATGATAATATCTGCTACAGTCCTCTCGTTAAGGGCTGGGGAATCTCAAGGATGGAGAACATAGTTAAGGAAATGATTAACATGATGAAACTTCAGGATAGGATTAAAGATTATCCAGATGCTCTCAGCGGCGGCGCAAGACAGAAAACAGCTATTGCGAGAGCCCTTGTCTCAGGCTCACGTATACTTTTGCTTGATGAACCCTTAGGCTCATTAGATGCCAAGGTGAGAAAGATTCTAAGATATGAATTAAGAAGGATCACTAAGGATCTCAATTTAACAGCCATCCACGTAACACATGACCAAGAGGAAGCCATGTCCATAGCTGACAGAATAGCTGTTATGAGGGGGGGCGAGATAGTTGAGGTTGGCACACCACTTGAACTATATTTATACCCTAAAAAATTATTCACAGCAAATTTCGTTGGGGAAGCAAATTTCCTAATATGCAATCTAATGGGACAGGAAGGAAAGTATGTAAAAATTGATATAAACGGGAAAATTCTTTATGGCGTTCCTAGAGTAAACCTTGAACATAAAAGAGTAGTAGCAGTTATAAGACCTGAATTTATACTCATGAAGAAAACCAGTAAGACTAGAGATTCGTGGAAAGGAGTAATTGAAAGAAAAACTTTTTTGGGAAGCTCAATACGGTTTGAAATTCGAACCAAAGATGATAGCCTACTAACAGTTAAAAAACCTGCTTATGAAGCGACAAAATTTAAGGTTGGAGAGAATGTAAACCT
The DNA here is from genome assembly GCA_964431725.1 of uncultured Candidatus Bathyarchaeia archaeon. GTDB lineage: Archaea > Thermoproteota > Bathyarchaeia > Bathyarchaeales > DTEX01 > DTEX01. The sequence goes on from CAYSKG010000004.1 coordinate 9,944, forward strand.
AATTCTACCACGTGAATCTCTGCTTTTATATCCCTATCCTAGGGAAGGATTAGAAAAAGCAATCTCCATAGAATAATTCCTTTCTCCATTCCCTCACTTACGCTTTCTAAAGTATGCCAATCCACTTTCAGATTTCCCGCTTGACAATAGGCATCTGTAGATTAAAAGAGAGCTAGATGGTTCAGGACGGTTCGAGAATGACTTGACTCAATTAAGAAATCAGCCCAAAAGCTGAACATTTCATGAACAAACCTCAGATCTTTATGAAAAGTGATAAATAAATTTCTTGTATCCATCCAGGTTTGTGCTTGTCTGAAAAAAGGCTGGAGCCTACAACCCGATTGGATGGCTCGTCTTTTCGTAATACTCTAAGAGATCGTTACTCAAGTCTTTGGGCATCTTTTTGGATCCGTTGGGTTATATCGCTTCTTTATCTTATCAAAAATCCTTTCGATTCTTAACCGGATAGTCTATACCACTATAAATTATGGTAGGTCTGTTCTTAAGAACTCTGACGGTGACTCTGTCTTCTCTGACCTCGATTCTAGACCTTTCATCTTCACTCCTAGTTCTAGGAACGAATCTAGGAATCGAACCGGTATCAATCTGAATCATCTCCCATGTATTTAAACCGAAGAAATCAGTTACATTCATGTTCATTAAGCCTTCACATAGCCATCGATTAACCGTTTCCTTCTTGAATCCCCAAAATTCCCAGAAAGGCACGCGATCTGGATTTCCATAATTCATAGCTGCTAGGAAACGTTTCCTTGTGTTCATTTAGATTTCACTCAATCTCATGTCTTGATATAAGAAACTAAAAATATTTTTTATTTTCCGAGTGTTACAAGTCTGTAATCTTAGACCTCTTGTTTTAAATCTGACAACATTTAACGCGTAATAAATGAGGAAAAATTCTTAGACTCCTGCCATGAATAGTAAAGTTGCTATTAAGAGGATTATGAGGATATGGACGCTAGCAAACAAATTAAATTCATAACATATAATGTATGTTGAAAGCTGCTATTCCTTAAAATGTCAAATTAAGGAAAACTTATGTACATAACATGTTAACCATGTTAGTGTTAGCTATCATAGTGGTTATGGGAGGAATCTATAATTAATAGGCAGATGACGAAAGAAAAGCTGGATATTCGGCTTCCAGATACTAGATCGTTTTATATGGGGACGACTCCTTTCCCATACGACATTACTCCAGAGGCGGTTGAAGAAACATATAGATTAGTTAGAGAACATACTGATTTAATTGCTTATCACTTCGATAGTGGTGTACCTTGGCTTGAGGCTTTTGAGGAAAAACCTTACCATCCTAATGTTCTCAGCGAGATTGATAATGCGGTGAGCCACTTACCGGAGGGAAAGAAGGTTTATTTAGCCATAACCCCTCAAGCACAGGATCGGAAGAGTCTCGCAGGATATTGGGGAGAAGATAGTAATATGGAAAGACCAGGTGAGTGGAGGAATAAAAGCTTTGACGATCCGGATGTAATTGCGGCTTACCTTAACTATGCTCGTTACATGATTGAGAAATTTAACCCCGATTATATGGCTTACGGCATTGAAATCGACGGCAACCTTGATGATAGGGATCCGTCTTTTGAGAAGTTCTTGTTCTTCATAGAGCAAGTTTACACAACCCTAAAAAGAGAAAATCCAAGTCTCCCGCTCTTCTTAACATTTCAGACTGGAAGCTTTGAGGTTGACTGGGAAACTCAGCGTAGGGTTGATAGACGGCTTCTTCCGTTTTCAGATTACGTAGCAATCAGCACCTATCCTTACTGGATACCGGGTAAACCCCCAGTAGGTGAAGCAAATCCTAGCAATTTACCTAAAAACTGGTTTTCTCAGATGGCAAAACTTGCTCCCGACAAGCCCTTCGCCGTATCTGAAGGAGGATATATTGCTGAGGATCTAGTTATAGAACAATATGGAGTCAATCTGAAGGGAAGGGAAGAATGGCAAGCTGAATACGTTAATTTCATGCTTAACGAGCTGAACAAGCTAAATGCTAAGTTCGTCGTCTGGTTTGTTATAAGAGATTACGATCTTCTTTGGGAGAAAACTGGAAGAATTGAAGCCTACAAAATATGGCGTGACACAGGTCTCATTGATGGGAATGGAAATCCGCGTTTAGCTTTACGAATATGGGATGCATGGCTGAAACTACCAAAAATCTAATGAAGCCACCATGAGTTTTCGGCTTCTTCTGAATTCCTCTCATTTTCCATTATTTTAAATTTTTTGTTAAATTCTCGGCGGCTAAGGAACCTTGACATAACAACTACGCTCTCTAGAGAGGGAGATAAACAATAAATTTTCAGTAAGGGGTCTTATCATTTTTGCAATACTTTTACTGTTTTCGTAAGTCATCCTTAGCATACGCGCAACAACCCTTCCATTTTCAATTCTGATTATTAGATAAGAGAACAAAAAATGTTAAGGAGAAGATAACTGAGAGAACATTTTTCTTTTGGGAGGTACTTTCCCTCTGCGTAGCTGACTGCGAGATGTCCCTCATCTTGTAGCCCCCAATTTTTTGAGTATAGAAGCAAAAAAGAGAAGAGAGTTTTGCAGGGATATCCTATGCTTTGACTGGAGAAAGCGATCTCTGTAGGATAAGGTTTAATTGAAACCCTATTCCTAAATTTAAAAGTTTACTGGATATTTAAAAAGATTTGTTAAAAAATTATTTTTTAGGAAAAAATTTAAAATAATCATTATCTACTTTTATCTTACCTAAGGAGCTCTCACTCATGGAAAGATGGTTTGAAAAACGACGAAAAAACAAAGTTCTCGATATAGCATATCGCCAGATGACTCTAGCGCTTGATACGGTTGATGATTTAGAAAGAGCGATTAAAGCCATTTTTTTAGGAGATAAAAAGGAAGCGAAAACTACAATAGAGAGATTATTTCTAGTGGAGGAAGAAATAGATAACCTAAGAAGAACCGTATTTGAGGAGTTAAGTAGGGGTAGACTGCCCTCTAGAGATAGAGAGGATATAATGCACCTAGTTAAACGTTTAGATGTAATGGCTGATTTCGTTAAAGACTCCGCAAGAAGCATTATGATCCTGCTTGACACAGAAATACCTAAAGATATCTGGAAAGCCTTCTCAGAGATGTCTCTAGGAGTAGTTAGATGCGCTGCAAGACTCAAAGAAAGCTTAAAACTTCTCATCGAAAATCCATCTGAAGCTAGAACCTTGTCATTGAAGGTTGAGGAAGAAGAAACGAAAGTGGACAAACAATACTTAAAGATAAAATCTTTGCTTCTAGGATACGGAAATAAAGTGAATCCGGTTGTTTTAATGATTTTGAAAGATTTAGCTGAGTACATGGAAAATGCAACTGATAGCTGCGCTGACGTAGGAGATTATATAAGAGTTCTAACCGTACCTAAGTAAGCTATCAGAGATTTTCCAACTCAAGCGAAATTCCATTTGAAGAACATCATTCTTCCAAATTTAGCGCTAAATTTAAAAGGGAGTTCATACCTCGTTTAAGGAGTATGTGTAAAGAAGATGAGAAAAGCAAGTTGATTTCCCTAAAGAAAATTGATATGAGGAAATTTTCCAATTTTCAATTTCAAGCAGCCTACCTTGCATATTCAGAAGCCTACGATGAGACTACTGACCCGGAAGTTAAAAAGTTCCTAAATCAAAATATAATTGAACTACAAGAGAACAAGATAGACTATCAAACATTTTATAGGAACATAAATCAGTATCGCTCAATCGACACTTCACAGCTTCGATATAGATCAAACATAAGAATTCAAAGCAAGAGTAAATGGCGTAGACAAATGCGGAAAAAAGAAAGGGAAAAGAGATACGAAAAGTAAAAGGCTGAAAACAAAAACATTTTTTCGCCAAAAACACCAGAAATTATTTAGAAATCCTCTTTTCACCTAAAATTTATTACTTAGTAATTTTATTTTTTAAAAAAGGTTGTGGTTCATCGCATGTTCACGGAAAATCTAGCACCCAACATTCAGCAACCATTAACGCAAGATACTATGGGCTGGATTTTCCAATTAATTTGGATACTTGCATTCATAATTATTTGGATTTATGGACAACGCATTCAAACAACGCTTATGCTAAGAGAGATTGAAGGATCACTCTTCAAACTTAAAATTATGAGAGATAAAGGACGTCAAATAGCTATATCTACAATTAAGGAGATAGGTAAACCCGATGAAGATCCAACATCTAGAGTTGACCGGTTACTGGAGCACGTGGATATTGGGCCAGTCAACCTAGATCCGACGGGAATAATTAGGAGATTAGAGCATATAATAGATGTTAGAGAGTTCAGATTTAAAGATGAGATTAAACATATGGCTCCACATGCAGATGAGACTCAAATAAATAACTTGACAAATTTAGTTGAAGCTGCATTAGCGTTAAATCAAATCTATAAGATTGTGAGACATTATTATTTAATGGGGAAGAAAACATTAAGCTTTTACATAATCCTCCAGATTCAAATGATTCTCCCACTTCTAATGAGGGAATCTGAAGCATTTGCAAGAGCATTAAAAGCCTTTACTTTAGGTCAGCCAATAGGAGATGGAGCAGGCGCGCTTGTAGCTGCAAGACTGATGTATGGTAAGGAAAAGCGACTGATAGCCCAAGATACGGTTGTAAGTGAAGTAGACATAGAGGGGCGAAAAGCATACGTGATAAAAGCTAAAGGACCAGGAGGAAATGTTGGCAGACCAGGTGAAGCCATAAAACAGATACTCGAAGAAAAAGAGGGAAAAGTTGCCCTAATAATAATCATAGATGCGGCCCAAAAGCTTGAGGGAGAAAAACCCGGTGAAGTTGTTGAAGGCGTAGGCGTAGCGATCGGAGGGCCAGGTGTCGACAAATATAAGGTTGAGGAAGTTGCGGCTAAGTATGGGGTTCCATTGAGCGCAGTATTGATAAAGGAAGGGATAGAGGACGTTATTTCCACGATGAGAAAAGAAATTGTTGACGGAGTTGAAGAAACCATAGAGAGAATAAAAAGATTAATACGTGAGAACACTAAGGAAGGCGATACAATAATAATAGCGGGAATAGGAAACACCATTGGGATAGCGCAGTAAAGAGGATGGTGAAATCCATATGAGAGAGAATAGAGTGAGAAAAATATCCATATTTTTCATGGTTGCGATTTTAGCGATGCTCATAATGTCTCTGATAGCGCTCATATTTGCAATAGAAGCATATGTAACACAAGGAAGCATAGATGTGATGAATATGGTTCTGAGTGTTAGCACAATAGCTTTATCAATCTATCTTCTCTTTCAGATGAAAAAGAGATCTTTAAGCTTAGAGATTGAGACGGCTAAAGTTCTGACGGTGATTCAGTGTACAAAATGCAACTATAAAAATATAAAAGATTTTGAAAAAGGAGATTACGTTTTAAAGGAAGCTGGATCCTGTCCAAAGTGCGATGGGAAGCTTCTCGTTTACTCTATTTTTAGAGAGGTTAAAGAAAAAGAGAAAGGATCCAGAATATGAGAAAAGGGCTAAGTGAGAACAATAACACCCTTGTTGCTTACATAAATTGTATGTTCGGCTTGTGCAACCGGTTTTAGACTTGCTTCAATGAAAACCGGATAGCTCATCAAATATTTTGATGATAAAAGAGCTGAAAAAGCCCGCTTATAGGAGAGCGGTTTTCCATAGTTTTTTATGAGCCATCTTTCTGCAAAAGGCAATGTTTTAAAGTTATCTTTGATGAATTTTAGAAGAAGCTGAGCTTCAGCATTTTTTAAAGAAGACTTATACTTTACGAGTCTGAAAATATACTTTTCCGGGAGATTTTCAACTTTTCCCACGGCGTCTTTGAGTGTAACGAAAGGTTCAATGGCGTAGACGTGACCTAATTGTAATCGATTTATTGAAAAATGCGATATATTCGGTATGGACTTACCCGCATGAATCATGTATTTGTTGATCTCATGTCCAGTGAGATTTGAAATCGGTTTGAAACCGTAGCGCTCAATAGTTGCTTGTATTTTGGAGCTAACCTTAGCAATTAGGGTGCCCGGTTGCATAACATTTATGGCCGCTTCAAGAGCTCTCTCAGCTGCATAAACCATACTTTCATATTCTGGATTGAAACATACGGTGACAGCGGTATCTGCAATGTAGCCGTCAACATGAACCCCAATGTCAATTTTAACCAGAGATTTCTCAGGAATAATATTATTGTCATTGGGGGGAGAAGTGTAATGGGCGGCAATTTCATTAACGGATACATTGCATGGGAAAGCTGGCTTCCCACCTAAACTGACAATTTTATTTTCAACGAACTCGCAAACCTCGATAAGCGGCATACCCTCTCTAACTACTTTTTTGATTTCTTCTCTAACTTTTGAAGCTATTTTGCCCGCCCGAATGTATTTTTCAAGGATTTCTTCAGGCAGTTCTTCGCCTTTACGGGATTTACTTAACATCTCGCCTCAACCACATTCGCTTATGCTTTCCTTCATTCGCAAACTTACTTCCAACTAAAAAATCTTTATTTAAACTTATTTTTTCTTGGTACTTGCAGAATTTAAATATTCCCTGAAAAAATAGTATTAAATAAAAAAGAATATTTTAGAGAAACAGAATAAATATTTGTTTAGCTTTGGACTATTTGCTGGAGGGGTATTAGACTATGGGTTACCCGATTGTTCTCACCGCTGATAGAACCTTAATGAGTGAGTACGGCGGCGCATTATTCTTAGGCTTTAGTGCATGCGTCCCTAGAGGACTGGTTCCGGACAGAGTATATTTTAGGATATTCTGCCCACCAGTAAAGGCTAATGATGATGGTTCCGCCTTTGTGGCGCCTAATGGAACCAGAAAGATTGAAGCTGCTTTATTGGATTATGGTTTTAAGAGAAAAGATGTAATTGTCGCCCATCCAGAACGTTTGGATAAAGTTGTGGGCTCTGAGACAAAGGTTTTAGGGATAACTGAGAATGACCCCCTCGGCATGGGGCCAGCGACGACGACTTTTACGGAAATATTTGGTGGAGAAGCCTATATGGCAATTAAATTCCGTGAGCTTCTCAATCATCCAGCCGTCAGAAAATATAGGCCTAAGATTATTGTTGGTGGAGCTGGTGCATGGCAGCTAGAGGATAAAGATGTGAGGAAAAATTTGGGGATAGACACTGTTGTTATTGGCGAGGGGGAAAAAGTAGTTGGCCCACTGTTCGAGAAAGCCATTAACGGCGAGAAGCTACCCGAAGTGGTTTACGGCGGGGTAGTTGAGGAAGATGAGATACCTGTTATTAAGGGGGCGACTGTAGATGGGATAATTGAAATTGCGAGGGGATGCGGAAGAGGATGTAAATTCTGTACTCCAACGCTTAGGAGATTCCGCTGTCTATCCATAGACCACATTTTGAAGGAAGTTGAAGTTAACATTAGAGCGGGAAGACAGCCTCTCCTTCATGCTGAAGACGTATTAAGATATAAGGCTAGGGGAGTGGAGGTTAATAAAGAAGCTGTAATAGAACTTTTCAAGAGCGTTAAAAATTATCCAGGTGTTAAAAGTGTTGGAATAAGTCATTTCGCTTTGGCGTCGGTTGTAAACGCGCCGGATTTGGTTGAGGAAATATCTAATATACTGGGTCTTGAAGAAGAGCGATGGCTGAGCGGACAAACTGGAATTGAAACTGGCAGCCCGAGAATAATGGATAAACATATGAGAGGCAAATGTAAGCCTTATTCTCCTGAGGATTGGCCAGATCTGGTTGTTAGAGCCTTCGAGATTTTAAATGAAAATAATTGGGTTCCATGCGCAACACTAATTCTAGGACTACCAGGAGAAGAAGAAAAAGATGTGGAATTAACCATTTCCCTCATTGAAAAGCTGAAACCATTTAAGAGTGTAATTGTTCCTTTATTCTTCGTAGCCATGGGCAGCTTAAAAAACAATGCTGAGTCATTCACTTTAAACGATGTGACACCAGTGCATGCTGAATTGATTTTTAAGTGTTGGAGGCATAATTTTGAGTGGATAGATACTATATTTAAAGAGTGGAGTGAAATGAGCATAAAGAGCAGGATTATAAGAAAAGGATTAAAGATAATCATTTCGTATGGGATTAAGCGGGTTCTAAAGTTGATGGATATATGCGAAAGAGATTACAATTATGATTTGAAGGCAATGATCAATGATTTTAGAAATGGATACCTCAAGATTGAAGCCCCCCTACCATTACGCATACTAAGACCTATTATAGGGTAAAATATTCAAATCATTATTTTTAATTTTTCTTAATAATATTTTACAATAAAAAAATAATTTATTGTAGGAAGGAGACTGTATGAAAAGAATCGGGGTCGTAACAGCCGGCGGCGATGCGCCGGGCATGAATGCCGCTATACGTGCAATTGTTCGCTCAGCTGTTTATAATGGCTTAGAGATTGTGGGGATTGAAAGAGGCTATGCGGGGCTTCTTGAAGGAAAATATCGTATTTTAGATAGGAGAGCAGTTAGTGGAATAATAAATCTAGGTGGAACAATACTCAGAACAATTAGATGCAAGGAAATAAGAACGGATGAAGGGATAGAAAAAGCCGCCGAATTCTTGAAGAGCATTAAAATTGAGGGATTAATAGCGATAGGTGGAGACGGAACATTTAGGGGTGCAAGCAGACTATATAGAGCCAGCGGAATCCCGATGGTCGGTGTGCCGGCAACCATTGATAATGATGTCTCTGGAACCGACACTACTATAGGATTTGATACAGCGGTTAATACCGCCCTAAATGCAATAGACAAAATAAGAGATACAGCTACATCTCATGAAAGAATTTTCATAGTTGAGGTTATGGGTAGACAACGAGGATTCTTAGCTTTAGAAGTTGGTTTAGCAGGTGGAGCGGAAATAATTCTGATACCGGAAATAAAGCTTGATTTAGACAAAGTATGTAAAAGAATAAGGCGGGATCGTGAAGAGGGGAAGGTTTCTGAAATTGTTGTTATGGCTGAGGGAGCGGGAGACAGCCGTCTATTAACTGAATATATCGCTAAGGAGACTGGATACAACGTTAGGTTAGCAGTTTTAGGACACATCCAAAGGGGAGGCGCGCCGACTGCTAGAAGCCGAATTCTTGCATGCGAATTTGGGCATAAAGCTGTTGAACTGTTACTTACAGGTGAAAAGAAGAGGATGGTTGGTATAAGGGGAAAAGAAATAACATCAGTTGATTTAGATTATTCTTGGATGGCGGAAAAGAAAATAGATTTAGAACGGTATAAATTAGCTGAAATACTCTCCCTCTAAATGTCGAAATATCACATTATTTTTTGTTTTAGGTTATGAAATTTGTTAATCCAGCCTCTTTGGCTAATTCTATCGCTCGCCTCATTTCTTCAGTGGTTAATCTTCTACGTAATTCTGAAATTTCATGAGCCCTCCATTCCGGCCTATATTGAAACATAATATTTGTCCTAGTGTTTTGACCAAGATTCTCCGCAATCCATTTCAGAATATGTTTCGTACAACATTCTAGGTGGTTTGGCAACACTAAGACACGTATTATTAGTTCACCAAACTTGCTACCGTAGATATGATTTCTTGTACAAACATTCCAGTAGTTAGGAGCATCCGAAATCTTCTTTGCGCAGCCAAAGGGACCATACTTAAAATCTAAGAGATAAACATCAACAAAGCCAGCTAGGAGCTTAGCGGTTTCTTCACTATAATAAGAGTTCGAGTTCCAAACCACTGGAATATTAACGCGTACATGCTTGAATGTTTCAAGCCATTGCTCAAGCCAGGGAGTAGGTTCGCCACCAACAAGATTAGCGTTTCTGCAACCATTCTTGCGTAATTGCTCAACGGCTAAAGCTAAGCGCTCAGGAGTATAAATCTCACCTACTTCCATCCACTGGGATATAGTCCAATTCTGACAATGTAGGCAACGGATTGTACATCCCATCGTGAAAATTGTTCCGGAAGGAACCAGCTCAGGCTCTTCTCCTATATGCTCGAAAATCGAGGAAACAGTTATTTGTGTTCCACACCTGCAATAGCCTAACTCACCTTTTATACGATTTACTCCACAACGCCTGTTACAAAGATGACATTGCTTTAAAATCTCTTTGGCAATAGCAATCTTAAGATCTAGATAAGATTTTTCTGGAACATCTAGATCTTCTAAGCTTTTTCTTCCAGAGTCTATTTCATTCTGAAGCCTATAGAACTCTTCGGTTAACATATCATGTTTAGCCCATAAATCCTTAAGTGAAGAATCTTCATCGAATTCTGCTGGAAGCCTTTTCGCAATCATAAATTTAGCTGGTTTTTTATCTTGCATGACAGCGAAATATCTTGTTAGGCTGGTTCTAGCTCTTTCATCATACAGTACTTCAACAGCATCCCTTCTGAAAATACGCCACATGAATCCTCAAGAAAAATGTACGAGATGGAAACTATTAAGAATTTAGGATGCTTCTATAGTACCTTTTTAGGCTATTTATTGAAGGCAAAAAGCAATCGTTTTTACATTTTTATATGAGGAAGTGAAAGAAAAATCCTGCCAAGTTTAGATTATTGGATATGGTAAAGAAAATCCTGTTTTATGGAATTTTCCTTTTATAGCTATTTTATGACCGCATTTTGGACATCGCATGTCACTTGTCAGATTCCACCTTATTATGTCGAACCCGTATCTTTTTATCACCAATTCCTGACAATTTGGGCAGTAAGTGTTCTCGTACTTATGTCCTGGAACATTTCCGAGATAAACGTAATTTAATCCAGCTTCCTTCGCTGTCTCATAAGCTTTTTCAAGCAAACTAATCTCTGTTGAGGGGATATCAATTAGCTTATAATCTGGATGAAACCTTAAAAGATGAAATGGAGTATCCTCGCCTAAATTTTCTTTAATCCATAATGCAAGCTCCTTAATCCTCTCCAATGAATCGCCGATCTTTGGCACAACAAGATTCGTGACCTCTATATGAATCCCCCTCTTCTTCATTTCTTTGAGACTCTCAAAAATCGGTTCAACGGATGGAACCATAGAGAATTCCTTGTAGAAAGCGGGGTCTCCACCGCCTTTAAAGTCAACAGTTGCAGCATCTAAGTAAGGTGCAATAGCTTCAACCGCCTCGGGGGTCATGTATCCGTTTGTGACAAAAGTGTTAAATAAACCGTGTTTATGAGCTAAGATCGCCGTATCATAGGCATACTCAAAGAAGATTGTGGGTTCCGTGTAAGTGTAGCTTATTCCCTGACAGCCATTCTTTATTGAAGTCTTAACAACCTCCTCAGGTGGAAAATCTTTCCCGACAATATCTCTTTCTTGACTTATTACCCAGTTATCGCAGAATCGGCAACGAAAGTTGCATCCTATAGTCGCTATTGACATCACAAGCGCGCCTGGATGAAAATGTGAGAGAGGCTTCTTTCCTATTGGGTCAATATTTGCTGCGCATGCTTTGGCATAGTTTAGTGAGTATAGCTTTCCCCTCTCATTTTTTCTTACACGGCAGAAACCTGTGCTGCCTTCGGGTATTATACATCTGCGTGCACATAGATTACACTTAACCTTATCCTCTTGGAGATGTTCATAAAGCATTGCTTCCCGCTTAGGCATTAAACATTCTTCCCTTTCAAGTTTAACCACTAGAGATTATATTTAACGCCCAATTTAATTGTTTCCTCAGGATTTTCATCAATCATTTTGTAGGCTTCAACAACATCTTTAAAGTGCACTATTGGTGAAAGTAAACCGTCTATTTTTAGGAATTTCCTTTTAAAGAGTTCTATAACCGTGTCATAAACCCTTTTCCTGTCCCAGAGCGGATAATCTCGGTAGGGTTCGCTCTCAACACGTGCACCTGAAACCATCACTTGACGGTTGAAATGCCACTCCTCACCAAGATTCAGCTCCTTCGCTCCGCCGTGGTACCATGAGACTGGCACTATTGTTCCGCCATATCTTGTTCCTCTGATAGCCTGATGTAAAGCAGCATAAGAACCGCTTGTTTCTATGGATACATCAACACCTCTCCAACCAGTGGCTCTTTTGATTTCCAGACCTATGTCACAGGAGGTTGGATCTATCAGCATATCAGCCCCATATGATTTAGCTAGCTTTCGCCTTTTCGCTATGGGTTCAATCCCTATAACAAATAATGCTCCAGATAATTTAGCCATCTGAACAGCCATTAATCCTATTGCGCCAAGTCCGAAAATCGCTACCTTATCGCCAAGTCTAACATGACCTTCTCGAACAGCCATTAAGGCAACCGTAGCTGGATCGATACATACTATTTCTTCGTCACTCAGCTCCGGTGGGGCATAGCTAACATCACCCTCATTAACTGTATGCGTTTCTCTAATGGGGAGATAACCGTAGACTCTGTCACCAACCTTAAATTTTTTAACTTGATCTCCAACCTCCACTACTAAGCCGACGGCCATGCTGCCGAGTCTAATTGGGAAGGAAACCACTGATTCGGTATTTTTACGCTTTGGCATGAAAAGACCTGTTTTAGGATCAAAGATCTTGTTGGAGAGGGATGATAGGCCTCTGTAGATCGATAGCATTGTTCCATGCTTTTCCGCTGAGAATCGGCTTTTAATACGTATCTGATTTGGTTTAAGCGGCGGCTCCTCATACTCTATTAGGACTGGTTTTCTTGGGGCTACCGCGACCAATTCCTTTGGCAATAAACCGCACCTAAATGAATATTATTATGTGGTTTTAGTCTTTTATTCCCTCAAGTAAACTCATAACATTCCAGAGTTTCACACGTGTATAGGGCGGCATATTGGGATCTTGAAGTATTTCATCAATAACTGATATAGCATTTGAAGCCCTAACACCTAAGGTATATTCTGTTGATTGCAAAATGTCCATTGCCTCCTTAGCTGTTCTTCTAATATTTCGGGGAGTTGTCGTATCTTCTGAAACCTGTCCGAGAATCGCTAAAGCCTGTTTTATTCTTTCCTCATATTCTTTAAGCTTCCTTTTCCTAACCAAACTTAAACGCCTCCGAAACTGAAACTTTTCTTGATCAATATAGCTTAAATTATAACTTAAATCTGCTAGCAATCAACCTTTTTAATTATTGTTTTTCTACCTATTACACTTTACGCTTGTCAATTTAATCTTTATTTTAACCAAAAGAGAAAAACAGGAAAACAATACATATTTACACAAGCAGTACTGCACCACTAGGCTCATATTTCCCTTTAATCACATATCCAGTTAGGTTTGCTAGTTTGTTTGCAAAATCTTCTACATCCTTCATGTATGGCATAGCTTCTCTTGGCAGTCTCGCTCTACTTTGCCCAACCCATTCGTATGCTTTAACCTCAACAAAATTCGGTTCAGCCTTCTTAACAATCTCCGCGTAGCCTTCAATGTTTTCTGTGTTCCAGCCCTTAATCACAGTAAACCTGAGAACCTTACGTGTTTCTAAGCTTGGAAGCAATTCCAATGTTTTATTTAGTCGTTCCCAAGAGTCTTTTATAAGCGGTCTGACAATTTTGATATATGTGTTTTTATCTGGCGCTGGAACACTGACATATAGCTGAAAGGGCAACGGATTCATCTTCTCTAATGCTTCGGGAATTGTTCCGTTTGTTACTAGAAAGGTTATCATGCCTCTTTTTTCAGCCTCAATTATGAGTTCTGATATTCGAGGATAAAGTGTTGGCTCACCGGTTAGACTCATGGTCATCATAGTTGGCTTCAGAGCTTCTTCAAACTTTTCTCTATTCACCCTAGGGTTTCCCCTCCATCCTGAAAGCAGCTCCCTTCTCTTTTCAATTAATTCTTCTATGATTTCAGCTGGTTCATCAAATTCATCTATATTTAAAGGGAATTCTCTCCATCGTAAACCATCTCTGTCACCAGAGTGGATTCTCCAACAGTATAAGCAGTGGCAATTGCATCCAATGTAAGGTGTCATTTGCATGCATCTATGACTCTCAACAGGTGGATACCATAGCTCTTTATAGCAGACTCTATTAGATCTTAAACTTTCCTTGGTCCACTTACAGATCTTAACAGCGCTATGAAGATGTTTGCCTACGAGCCTATAGCCTTGCCTGTAATATATTCTTCTTATTTCCGGCGTGAGCGTCTGCGTAAATACGCTTTCCATTTTGGGAACCTCCCTTTTTGACTATTTCCAATGCAATAGCTAATTTGAGAAGGGGGATATAAAGGTGCTTTGGCAGAGACATTTAAAGTTTGTTTTTTAATATCTAATCTATTTCTCAAGCAACTTTATTTCCGCTTCTAGGCTACTGATCCTCTTATCAATACTGGATACGATTTTGCCTATAATTTCATTTAGCTCCTGGAGCCTCATCTTGAGGTCCTTTAAAGCCTCAATTCTTTCTTTTATAGTTGCATTTTCATCCAGTAAGATCACTTTAACTGCTTGCATGAAAACTGGAGTTGTTTCATCAATTTCAACAAAGTGAATTGGAGCTAGTTGTTTTAATAACCATTTTCTAATTGCTGATGCTATACTGAAATGCTTCTCAATAATCCGCCTAAAAGCCTCTCTACCTCTATCTGTTATCATATAAACTTTTATTCTCCGCTTACGCTGGCGCCATTCTCCTTTAATCAATCCATTGACCTCTAGCTCTTTCAAAGCTGGATAAAGAGATCCGGCTGTAGGGGTTAAGAGGTCGAAGGTGTTCTCTCTTATTCTCTTAATTATTTCATATCCGTGAAGGGGGCCCTTCAGTAGCGTGTATAGAATCGCTAGCTTAAGATAGCCCTTTTTTATCTGCTCTCTCATTATTTCCATGCTTTTTTCCATTTTAGACAACAACATTTATAAGGATCCCTATATATGAATATTTCGGAATCCTATATATAGGACTCCAATAAAAACTTTCCGGTAAACTAGCGATGGTTGGAAACCGCAAATGGACAACGTAACCTCTAGAAAAACACTGATAGAACTGATAGATGTTAGTAAGGAATATAAAGTGGGCGACGTGACTACTATGGCCCTCAGAAAAGTCAATTTCAGCGTTTTTGAAGGGGATTTAGTTGCCATAATGGGTCCATCAGGATCAGGAAAAACAACGCTACTTAATATGCTTGGGCTTCTTGATAGACCAACTAGTGGAAAAATCATCTTTGAAGGGATAAATGTGGCAAATCTTAATGATAAAGAGCTTGCCACTCTGAGAAATACAAAGCTAGGCTTTGTATTTCAAACTTTTAATTTGATTAATAGATTGTCAGTCTTTGAAAATATAGAACTACCTCTTATACCAAGGGGAATCCCACGAAGCTTGAGAGCTGAGATGGTTAAAGAAGCCCTACTTAAGGTTGGTGGGAGTGTCGAATGGTTAAAAAAGAGACCTAATCAGCTCTCCGGTGGGCAACAACAAAGAGTCGCAATTGCTAGAGCAATCGTTGGAAATCCATCTGTAATTTTAGCTGATGAACCAACTGGGAATCTAGATAGGGCTTCTGCAAAAACTGTTGTTGAAACATTTCTGAATCTAAATAGAGATGGGCGATCCATAATAGTTGTAACCCATGATCCAGAGGTTGCAAACTGTATGAAAAAAATTTATGTAATTAGGGATGGAGCGATAATTGGTGAACAAGAAGCCAATTCTAAAAAGGCTCTCATAAGTAAGGTGGTATAGAAATGAAGATTAAAAGAAGAAAGATTATTACCCTAATTCTGATTTTAGCGATTTCATTAACGGAGCTTTCGTTATTAGCCCCAATAAAAATTTCAAGTAAGCAAGAAAATTTTACAATAATTGATGTTATAGCTAAATCCTCCTCCGGCTCCTCGAAAATTTATCCTGGAAGTAGAAGAGTAAGCCTAAAAATTGAAGCAATGTATCTAAATAATAAGACGGCGACCACCATTACTGGACATTTAGAAGTTATCAATGGTATAGAGTTTAGTGCTGGAAGCGGAAAATCAGCTCCAGCAAGAACATTAAACGGCTCAATAGCCCTTAAAGTTGAGACGGGTGACCATGTAACCTTCAATTATTATTTGGACATCTCAAAATCGCTTAAACCAGGAAGCTACCTTTTAACCCTTAACATAACTTATCGTTTCGAATTTAACACTACTCTGCTTTCCGAAGAGCATAATATTAGGATAACAATATCCCGCTATCCAGAGATTCAATTATATGTTGTTGATGCCTATTTATCGCCAGCCTCATACCCTGGATCAAGCGGAACAAATCTCTATGTTATAATGGAAAACATTGGTGAATCAAGTGTGGATTCAGCTAACTTCATAGCGGTTCTTCCTTCAGGATTCACCATAAGCGATCCTAGAGCTAGGGTTGGTGTGGTTAATCGCGGTGAGAGATTCACACTAACATTCTCCGGAATAAACGTGCCGCCTGATATATCTCTAGGCACCTACCGCGCGGAAGTCTATGTAGACGCTACAATGAGAACAGAAGACAACGTAAATTATGATACAGATGATTATATCAACGTATGGTTTGAGATAACAAAGCCTCCCAAAGAGTATCCGCTGGTGGTCTCCTCTGTTGCAGTATTATATGGGAGCTCTCCAGCACCGCTTCTCCCCTCGGCGAGGGGTGTGACTATTAGGGTAACATTGATTAATAGGCTTCCAGACGCAGTTAGCGGAATGGTAGTGACACCCGAGCTTCCAGATGGAATAATTCTGCAATCAATCTCTGGGAGTTATGTTAATGGGATGCCAGCCGGCGGCTCATGTTTCATTGATTTAACAGTAAACGTAAGCTCGAACATTCAGCCCGGAAGATATGATATCGTGTTAAATATTTCTTATGTTAGGATAGTTTCCGGCGCATCCTATATGGCTGATCAAACAGTAAATATTACCGTGACAGTGGAGAGCCCACACAGCTACATACCGGAAATCTCACTTGCCTCAACCTACTGGGGATCGACGGAGCCAACCTTAGTGTATAAGGGATCTTTACATGTTCCACTAACTTTAAGATTCATCAATGATGGACGATATGACATAATCGGGGGCGTTGTTAGGGCTTATTCGGAGTTTTTGAGGGGGATAAAGGATTCGGAGGCGTTGGCAGCTAGACTCGCGCCGGGAGCATACTCATCAGTCACCCTATACTTCAATGTAAACGGAGAAGCTGGAAGCATACCAATCAACGTCTCAGTAGACTATATCTTTAATGAGTTTGGAACCCACATAAATATTACAAGAAACTTTGTGATTCATCTTCCAATTGAAAAATATCCAGAGCTTCAATTACAAGTTGTTGATGCTTATCTGGCTCCGGCTTCTTATCCAGGATCCATTGGAACAAACCTTTATGTTTTAATAGAAAATAACGGAAATTCCAGTATAGATTCAGCTTATTTTGAAGTTGTTCTTCCTTCAGGATTCACCATAAGCGATCCTAGAGCTAGGGTTGGTGTGGTTAATCGCGGTGAGAGATTCACACTAACATTCTCCGGAATAAACGTGCCGCCAAACGCTTCTGTGGGTACTTATCATGCTGAACTCTATGTGGACGCTATGATGAAAACTGAAGATGATGTAAACTATAATAAAAGCGCACATATCGATTTACAGTTCGAGATTACAGGTACGCCTGAAGAGCGACCAATAATGGTTTCATCCATAACAGTGCTATATGGGGGCTCTCCAGCACCGCTTCTCCCCTCTGCTAGAGGGGTGACAATTAGAGTGACGTTGATTAATAGGCTTCCAGACGCAGTTAGCGGAATGAAGGCGGCGCCCAAGCTTCCAGAGGGAATTGTTTTACAGTCAGTTTCTGGGAGTTATGTTAATGGGATGCCAGCCGGCGGCTCATGTTTCATTGATTTAA
>CAYSKG010000004.1:27888-55337 GCA_964431725.1 uncultured Candidatus Bathyarchaeia archaeon
CAGCTAGACTCGCGCCGGGAGCATACTCATCAGTCACCCTATACTTCAATGTAAATGCTGAGGGGGGAGAAATTCCGCTTAATGTTTCGGTAGACTATACTTTCAGTGAATTTGGGGCGCACATAAATGTTACCAGAAACTTCAAGATTTATCTTCCAGTTGAAGAGTATCCGGCTTCATCCAGTAACCTAAAGGTTATCAGCTCGGGATGGCAGAATAAATATAATGTTTTCCCAAAAACTGAAAATGCAATTTATGAAGTAACTATTTCGAATAGAGCACCCTTCTCCATTGGCGGAATAATCTTATCTCTTAAACTGCCAGAAAATATGTCCTCATACGGAAGTAAAAAAGCCAACACGTATATCGAGGGGCCAATTAGAAGCCTAGACACATTCACTGTTTCATTCACCATTTCTGTAGGCGACATTCATCCTGGAAAGTATAATGCAACATTAATAGCGGACTTCATACTCTTATCCGGCGGTCCAGGAGTTAGATGTATTGAAGAGCATAATTTAACTATAGAAGTGAAAGATGATAGGCAAGCCGTGGAGTTTATTAGCGCAAGATGGTATGAAGGATCAGTTGGCCCTCATACTTATGGTGCACATCTATTGATGTTCATAAGAAACAACTACGTGGATAGTATGCAAGGTGCGGTCTTAGAGCTGGATCTCCCAAGCGGCATGGTTAACGCTCTAGACAATACTTCATATGTTAAGGTTACGCCTTCACCTGCAAGTTTCACAGAATTCATCCAGTCAGCTCAAACTCAAGATTTAAGCGCTCTCATAAGCTCATATTTGACTGGTTCTCAGGTTGGCGGAACCCAAGTATTTGGTAGAGGCAGCGTGTTAACTTTTGTCGCCACCATTAATATCTTGGATTTGAGAGTTGGCATTCATAATCTTGATGGTAGAATCTCTTATATTGATCAGTGGGGTTCAAAGAGAACTGTGGAGATAACTGTTCCTGTGGCTATTTTAGGAAGAACAGAGTATATTGAAGTATATATGAGCGGAAGCTTAAGCGTTAGAAGCAGATTCACAAATACTTCCCTAGTGATAAAAAATGTTGGGAGCTCGCCCATATATGATATTTACGTAGTTGTTTCTCCATTCCAAAGCATGCCGATTTTAATAGCTTCTCCAACAATAACTCATGTTAGAAGGATTAACGCAAATGAAGAGATTAAAATACCAGTCACTCTGGTTTACAATCCTCTGGGACTTATATCGCAGACTGGAGGGACAACAGTAATCAATTATGGACCAGTCCCACTTATGATATCAGTAATTTATAGGGATGTAAGTGGAATGCTTAAGAGCTTCAACAACACTCTAACCATCGTTGTTGAACCCTTTATAGATCTCCGCATAAGGAACATCCGTGCCACTGGCACATCTTCTCTGTCAACCGTCACCGGCATAATCGTTAATTACGGTTCAGCGACTGCCTATAGGGTTGAAGCGATTTTCCAAGTAGATGGAGTAAATCAATCAGAACTTATTGGAGATATTGAAGCCGGCTCCGAAATGGCATTTAGAGTTGAGGTCCCGAAATATGAGGAAAGAGGAATATTAAGGATAAAGTATTACAATATTTTTGAGGAGGAGGCATACCAAGAGATACCAGTCAGCATAGAACTACAACCTGAAACACCTACCACTCCTCCCCCAGAGAGGGGACCCAGCTATGAAACATGGATCATCACAGGAGCAGTTGTAGTATTCTTAATTGTAGCAGCATTTCTCATCTACAGAACTCTGAAGTCCCGCTCAACAAGCAAAGTTTAATGTGGAGAGTGATAGGAGGAATTCAACGATGCTTCTAGATTTTATTCGTTTATCACTTAAGGCTTTAAGTGAGAGGAGAGCAAGGGCAGCTCTCACAATAGTTGGCATATCAATAGGCCCCCTAGTTTTAGTTATGATGAGCTCCGTTGTGGGTAGCTACTCTGAATATATTGTTGAGAAAGTAACGTCGCTTGGACAGAATGCGATAGTGATTTTCCCGGCGGAGAATTACAGGTTAGATGAGGAAGAGCTTAATTTTGTGAGATCTCTGTCGGAAGTGAAGAGGGCTGAACCATTTTACTCAATTCAAGGAACCATTAAAAGGGGATCTAAATATGTTAAAGTATCAGTTTTCGCCATAGATTACACGTTGCTTTTTGAGGCTATAGGAAGCTTGGAAATAGAGGAGGGGAAAATTCCATCCGACATGTTACATGCTATAGTTGGTAGAAAGGTGGTTTTTGGAGATGATGGGAGGCAATATTTCACCCTTAATGACGTTATAACAATAACCATTCCTAAAATAGAAAATGAAGTGATAACCGGCAAAAAGAACATAAACGTAATGATAGGTGCAATCCTTAAGGAATATGGTGGAGCACTAATGATAGACCCAGACTCAACAGTATTTCTTGACCCGAAAGCTGGCAGAAGATTGCTGGGTATGAAAGAATGGTCGGGAATATTTGTGGTTGTTTATGACCCATCCCTTGTTAAGAGCGTTGTTTCAAGCCTAAGAGCAGAATATGAAGATAGACTGCAGGTGATAGCGTTCAGCGCAATAGCTGAAGCCATCTCAAGCGTCACTGGAGCAATAAACTTCATAAACTTCTCAACATCGCTTTCAGCCTTTGCTGTGGCGGTAGCAGGCGTAGCCGCTACAATGATAACGTCAGTTATGGAGAGAACAAGGGAGATAGGTGTGATGAAGGCAATAGGATATACGAGCAATCAAATATTATTGCTCATTCTCCTAGAATCAATAGTGATGAGCATGATTGGCGGTTCGGTAGGCATATCTTTGGGAGTTATTGGAGCACATATACTATCATCTAGGGGATTAACAATAAAAGGCATAGAGTTAACGCTCTCAATAAGCCCAAAGATAACACCTATCCTAATAGTGCAAACTCTTTCGCTCACAATCATGATAGGATTAGTTGGCGGGGCAATACCAGCCTATAGAGCTTCAAAGATACCTCCCGTAGTAGCTTTAAGATACGAGTAAAGATATTGTCGCTTAAACAACTACTGTTTTTGGCGGCTAGCATGAATTGATGGATTAATGCATAAGATGGGGAAGAAGCGATAAAGAGAAATACAAGTTTGATTCCTTTTTTAATAATCTAACACAATAATATGCTTAATTGTCGCGGAGATAGGTCAATTTGACATCTAAAAAAAAATTACGGATTAAAATTGGAGAAATAAGAAGCGATATAGGGCTTCTAAGAAACCTTGAAATTTCTGTTGGAAAAATAATTGGGGAAGAATGGGCTGAAGAAGTCGGTCCAACACCTTTTCCATCCATAACGGACCTAAGGGAATGGGACCTTAAGCTTTTACAACGTTACAAGCCTTTTTATATGCCGTTCTGTGATCTCTGCTGCTTATGTACATTTGGTAAATGTGACTTAACTGGTGATAAGCGTGGTGCATGCGGCTTAAATATGGCTGGACAACAGTCACGCATAGTACTATTAGCATGTTGTATAGGTGCCGCAACTCACATATCCCACGCTAGGCACCTCGTTGACCATCTAATAGAAAAGTTTGGACGTGACCATCCAATTAATGTCGGGGGCTTAAATGTTGAGGTTGAGGCGCCAGTAACCCGATTGGTCTGCGGGGTCAAACCTAAAACCTTAGGTGATTTAGAGGGTGTTCTCGATTATCTTGAGCGTGAACTTACAAGACTTCTATCAGCTACTCACACAGGTCAGGAAGGAAGTAACCTAGATTTTGAATCAAAAGTTTTTCACGCAGGTATGATAGATCAAGTAGGTATGGAGATAGCTGACATAGCGCAGATATCCGCCCTAAATTTTCCGAGAGCTGATCCGGAAGCCCCGCTTGCCGAGATAGGACTTGGCGTTGTAGATACAACTAAACCAGTCATTCTAGTTATTGGACATAATGTTCCACCCGCCGCTGAGATAATAGATTATCTTATGGAGAATGGGTTATATGGCGGAGTAGAAGTGACTGGTCTATGTTGCACCGCACATGAAATTACAAGATATAATCCTAAAGCGAAAATCATCGGACCGATTTCATGGCAGCTCAGATTCATCAGAAGCGGCATACCTGATGTCATAATTGTAGATGAACAGTGCATTAGAGCCGATACGTTGATTGAAGCTCAAAAGATTAATGCCCCGGTTATAGCAACAAGCGATGTAAACTGCCTCGGTCTTCCAGACAGAACCAAGGATGAAGTCGATAGAATAGTTGAAGATTTAGTCTCTGGAAAACATCCAGGCGCGTTAATACTTGATCCAGCTAAGGTTGGCGAAGTATCTGTCAAAACAGCTTTGCTTATTGCACCTAAGAGAATGAAATTTAAGGCCATACCTGATGTGAACGATATAATTGAAGGAGCCAAAAACTGTCGTAAATGTAATGAGTGTAGGAGAGCATGCCCAAATGATTTACCTATACCAGAAGCGTTGGCTCAAGCCTTAAACGGAAACTTAAATGCGCTTGCAGACTTATATGAGGAATGTATCGGCTGTGCACGATGCGAGAGCGCTTGTCCAATAGATCTACCACTTCACAGTTTCATAGTTAAAGCAGCTGAAAAAAGATTGAAAGAAGAGAAATATAAGATCCGCGTCGGCAGAGGGGCAATACAGGATATAGAGATCAGAAATGTTGGTGGACCAATAGTTTTAGGCGAGATACCAGGCGTCGTAGCTTTTGTCGGATGCGCCAACTATCCAAAAGGTGGGAAAGAAGTAGCTGAAATGGCTATTGAATTTGCTAAGAGACGCTACATTGTGTTGGCATCTGGATGCGCAGCTATGTCAATAGGCATGTATAAAGATAAGGAAGGAAAAAGTCCATATGAAATTTTTCCGGGAACATTCGACGCTGGCGGCATGGTGAATGTAGGTTCATGCGTTGCAAATGCACACATCGCTGGAGCCGCCATAAAGATAGCAAGCATATTCGCTAGGCGTAGACTACGCGGAAACTATGAAGAAATAGCTGACTATGTTCTCAATAGGGTTGGAGCTGTAGGGGTTGCTTGGGGAGCAATGTCCCAAAAAGCCGCTGCAATAGCAAGCGGATTCTGGAGGCTCGGCGTTCCAGTAGTTGTCGGACCTCACG
This sequence comes from uncultured Candidatus Bathyarchaeia archaeon, assembly GCA_964431725.1. Classification (GTDB taxonomy): domain Archaea; phylum Thermoproteota; class Bathyarchaeia; order Bathyarchaeales; family DTEX01; genus DTEX01. The sequence continues at coordinate 33,021 of CAYSKG010000004.1, forward strand.
GTTTAAAATATAGGCGTATGTTGCTGGGTAGAAAGGATAAAAATGAAGATTGGTACGTTTATGACGCAAGAACAGGTGAAAAAGTTTATGTGGGACCAGTACCGGAGCATCTATTTTATGCGGCTGAAACCAAAGAGGAAGCTATGGTTATGATCGCTAAGCTCTGTATGAGACCGAATGATACAACTAAGGGCAGAGCTGTTAAGCTCTCACATTACATAGATTTAAGTAAGCGTTTCTTCGGCACAATACCAGATGACGTGCATTTGTTTGTGCGAACATTAGCGGACGTGCCAATAACCATGCGTGATGAAATTATGGAGATACTTGAAAAGAAAGGTTGGAAAGAAAATATTATACCAGATCCAACTCTTCTGCCGAGACTTATTAGGAGGAGAAAAGGTGAGTAGAATGGCTAGGCGAGCTGAACCCTGGCAGACTGCTGAAATCCCAGGTCCAAAAAAAGCTTTACTCATAAATAAGCCAGAGATTGTTTCAGCTCTCCTGAAACGTTCTAAAAGGCCGATTTTAATTGTTGGGCATAAAGCTGGAGAAGTCAAATTAAGTAGCGGCTCATTAATAGATTACGTTATTCGCATAGCCGATCTCACTAAGGCTTCTGTTACGTCAACCCCTGTTATACAGAGGGAATTCATCAAAAGGAACTTTAAGAGAGTGGTGGGGATGCCTATTGTTGACATAGCAAATAGGCTTATAGACAAAGAGTGGAAGGGATTTAATGGTGAAGGGGGATATGATCTAGTGGTAGTTATCGGCTTCACTTACTATGTTAGCTGGCTCATCCTTTCCAGCCTAAAACATTTTTCACCCCAAATTAAAACAATCTCATTAGATAGATATTACCAGCCTCACGCATCATGGTCATTTCCAAATATGAGTTTAGATGAATGGGAGAAAAATCTTGAGGTGATAGTTAAAGGTTTGGAGGTAAAGTAGGTTGTCAATGTTTGCAGACATACCGGTTGATGTAGGCATAATATACGAGGGGGAGAGAATAAGGTGGCCAGACGCTCGTGTGGAACTTGGTGGACCAAGAGTTGAACATAAGTTTGAACTTGTTAAAGTTCGCAGAATGAAGGAAGTTGAGGATGGAAAGATAACAATACTGGGGCCCGATATAAAAGATTTAGAGAAAAAATCTTATCCGTTTGGAATCTACGTTGAAGTTGCTGGTAAGGAGCTTGAGGAAGAACTGGAGGGAGTAATAGAACGGCGCATCCATGAATACATAAACTATATTGAAGGAGTTATGCATCTAAATCAGAGATATGATATATGGATACGTATAAGTAAGCGATCTTTCGATAAAGGCTTAAACTCCTTTATCTACATCGGGAAGGTTCTTCAGAGACTCTTCAAAAGCGAACTCCCAATAATTGAAAAGATTCAAATAACCTTCATAACTGATCCGGAGAAAGTTAAGGAGAAATTTAAAGAAGCTATGGAAACGTATGAGGCACGTGATGCTAGGGCAAGGGGATTAAAAGATGAAGAAGTTGACGCATTCTATGGTTGTACATTATGTCAGTCTTTTGCGCCAACCCATGTATGTGTAATCACTCCGCAAAGATACTCAAACTGTGGAGCGATAAGCTGGTTTGATGGAAGAGCCGCCTCTAGGGTTGATCCTAAAGGACCAATCTTCAGAATCGAGAAAGGAGAATGCATAGACCCCCTAAGAGGAGAGTATACTGGTGTTAATGAAATTGTTAAACGTAAGTCTGGCGGAGAGATAACGCGTGTTTGGCTTTACACGGCCTTCGGCTACCCGCATACCTCATGTGGATGCTTCGAAGCTGTCGCATTCTATATACCTGAAGTTGACGGTTTAGGAATAGTTCACAGAGGTTTCGCTGAAAACACGCCTATTGGATTATCCTTCTCAACAATTGCGGATTCAACGGCGGGAGGAAGACAGGTGGATGGATTCCACGGGATATCCATCGAATATATGCGCTCACCGAAGTTTCTACAGGCTGACGGGGGTTGGGAACGAATAGTTTGGATTCCTGAAGCCATAAAGGAGAGAGTTAAAAATTTCATTCCAAAGGATTTAGTGGATAAAATACCTACGGAGAAAGATGTCAAAAACGTTGAGGAACTTAAACAGTTCCTAAAAATGAAGAATCATCCGGTAGTTGAGAGGTGGAAGAAGAAAGCCGAAGAAATCGCTACTAGGAAGAAGCCGCCTGAAGAAGCTAAACCTGTAAAACCTGCAATTACATCGGCGGCTGGCTTAACTCTTCCAGTCAGCACTGGAACAGTAGGCGGATTTAAGCTAATCCTTAAGAATGTTAGAATCCGCGCAGACAAAGTGAGGATAATTAAAAGAAAAGAGGAGTGATTTAAAGTGGAAGAAAAAGAGAAAAAGAAGAAAGAAGAAGGAAGTGTTATTAAGCTTGGACCGAAGCTTCTAGAGCTATTAAATAGGCTTGGTGAAATAGAACTTGAAAATGTTGAAATAAACGCTGAAGAACTTGAAATATGGATTCCAACACCTGTTCCCTCCGCAATACCGGCTCAACCCTCTGCTCCAGCAGCTGAAATTACACCTAAGGTTTTAGCTGAGAAGAAGCCTGCTGAAATTTCTAAGATTGAATTTAAACCGTTAACCCAAACTTATACGGGTAAAATAATTGAAGTTCAACTAGGCGCTACGAGAGCTGAAGGGGGATCAAGAGGCAAAGTTGTGAAGATTGGTGGAGAAGCCTCACCATCCTTCTACCTCTTTGAAGAGATCCCGCCGAACACGCCAGCTATATCAGCGGATGTTTTCGACATGAAAATCAGCTTACCGAAAGCCTTGAAAATGCACATTAAAGATGTAATGGAGGATCCGGCTGCTTGGGCTAAGCTAGCTGTTGAAAAATTTGGAGCTGACATGGTTACTGTTCACCTAATTAGCACAGATCCACTGATTAAGAATACACCACCGAAGGAAGCTGCAAAAACCATTGAGGAAGTTCTTCAGGCAGTTAACGTTCCAATAATTGTCGGTGGATGCGGAGACCCGAAGAAAGATGCGGAGGTTTTTAAGAGAGTTGCGGAGGTTGCTCATGGAGAGAGAGTTATGCTTAGCTCTCTAACACTGGATATGGCTGAAGCAGGTATTTTAGGGGAGGTTGCGGAAGCCGCTAGAGAACATGGGCATGTCGCCTTAGCTTTCACAGCTATGGAACTAAATAGCGCTAAGGAACTAAATAGGAGACTTTACGAGTATTTACCAAAGAATAGCATAGTTATGGATCTAACAACCGCCGCACTAGGCTACGGTATAGAATATTCTTTCTCGATCCATGAGAGAGCTAGGCTTGCAGCATTAAGCGGCGACGAAGAACTGCAACATCCAACATCATCTGGATCCACTAACGCTTGGGCTGCTAGAGAAGCGTGGATGAAACTTGGTCCAGAATGGGAGCCGAGGGAGCTTAGGGGACCATTATGGGAGACCATAACATCTTTAGTTATGCTTCTGGCGGGGGTGGACATGTTTATGATGATGCATCCAGCCGCAATCCATACGGTTAAGGAGGTTATCAATGACCTGCTTAATCGGGGGAGAGCTAGACCTGAAGCTATAGCTGATTGGATTACAGTTAAAACGTAGTGGATGGAGGATTAGATTGATGAGTGAAGGTGGAATTAAGAAGGGTGTTAGGGAATTAAGTCCACTTGACGTTTACATGCTTCTTCCAAAAACAAACTGCGGAAAATGCGGTGAGAAAAATTGTATGGCTTTTGCAGCTAAGGTTGTTAATAGAGAGGTTCCCATAGAGCTCTGCACACCATTAATTGAAGAAGAAAAATATAGGGAGGAATACGCCAAGCTAAAGGATCTATTGGCTCCAGCCGTCAAGGAGATTGTGATAGGAACTGGAGAAAACACTATTAAGGTTGGCGGAAAACTTGTCATGTACAGACATGAATTTACCTATCATAATCCAACGCCAATAGCTATCGACGTAACAGATTTAATGGCGGATGATGACCTTTTGAAGCGAGTTAAAAAAATTGAAGAGTTCGCTTATGATTATATTGGGAGAACGTTAAAGCTAGATATGATCGCCATTAGATCAGTATCAAATGATCCAGCTAGGTTTAAGTCAACCGTTGAAAAAATTGCGAAGATAACGAAGCTTCCGCTTATATTATGCACATTTAATCCAGAGATCATGAAAGCTGCCTTAGAATCAGTTTATGAACGTAGACCCCTAATTTACGCCGCGACAGCAGAGAACTGGAGGGAGATGGCTGAGCTATCATTAATGTATAATTGTCCACTAGCCGTCTTCGTTCCAAACGACCTAGCTCTCCTGAAATCTCTGGTTAATACGCTTATTGAGTATGGAGTCGAGGACCTACTTCTTGATCCAGGAACCTTCCCCAAGAATGGATTATCTGAGACCATAAACAACTTCACAATGATCAGAAGAAACGCATGTAAAGGCGACGATAAGCTTCTAGGGTTTCCATTAATAGGTGTGCCAATGGTTGTTTGGCTTGATAAAGACTCACCCAAGGAGGTTCTCCAATGGAGAGAAGCCTACTTAGCGGCTATGTTAATGGCTAGGTATGCTGATCTATTGATAATGCATAGCCTTGAAGGATGGGTTCTCCTACCCAATGTTATTTTAAGGTTCAACTTATACACTGACCCTAGAAAACCTGTTTCAGTTGAACCGGGTTTAAGAGTGTTTGGCAACCCAGATGAAAATTCACCAGTCATGTTCACAACAAACTATGCGCTGACATACTTTACCGTTGAATCAGACATTAAGTCCGCCAACGTAGATTGCTATCTTCTGGTCATCGACACAGAGGGAATAAGTGTTGAGAGCTCCGTTGCGGGGAGAATATTAACAGCCCAAGCGGTTGCAGATGCAATAAAAAAATCCGGCGTGGAGAAAAAAGTTAAGCATAGGTATTTGATCATACCCGGCTTAGCCGCCAGATTAAGTGGCGAAATAGAGGAGCTCACAGGCTGGCGTGTCCTAGTGGGTCCGAGAGACTCGTCTGGCATAGCAGTATTTCTAAAGGATAAATGGCCGCCTAAAAACATATAATTATTTATTCATCTTTAAACAGTTTGCTGGGAAGAGAGAATTGAGATTTATAGTTTCTATGGGTAGAGGGGGAACCGGGAAGACAAGCTTCGTAGCGCTTATGACGAAGTATTTTATTGAAGTCAATAGAACGCCGATTCTTTTGATAGACGCTGATCCGGATCAGAACTTAGCTGAGATGGTGGGGATAGATTTAGAGAGAGAAGGAAAGAAAACAATCTCCGAACTTATAGTTGAGACTTTTATTGAGAGAGGAGGCACAACATTTGGTATGCCTCCTTCAGAAAGGATGGAAAGTAAGATTTGGGAGAGGGGACTTTACGAAGGGGAATACTTTGATTTGATAGCGATTGGTCCTAAATGGGTTGAGGGATGCTATTGTCTACCAAACGCCGCATTAAAAGGCGCCTTAGAGAGAATAACTAAAAACTACGAGAATGTTGTTATTGATTCACCAGCTGGACTTGAGCATTTGAATAGACGAATAACTTCTAGGGTTAATGACATATTTGATTTGGTTGATCCATCCAAGAAGTCCTTTGATCATGTTGCAAGAGCCTATAAGATAGCAAGAGAGGTTAACATAAAATTTGATAATTTTTATGTTATTGGCGGATACAGATTCCCGGAAAAACTGGGAGAAGAGGCTGAAAAGAGGCTGGGTCTAAAATTTCTGGGTAAAATCGCTTATGATGAAAATGTTGAGAAATTCGTGCTCTTTGGCAGATCTCTCCTTGAGCTTCCAGATGATTCGCCAGCGTACTGTTCAGTTAAGGAAATAATGGAAAAAGCTGGGTACTGAAAAATGCTGTAGACTTACCATTCTTTTATCCTGCTGGTGTTAAACGATGAACCCTAAAAACATCGATATTTTTCAGCTACTTTTCGAGGATGCGGAAAAAAGGAGAAAAAAGAAAACTGAACTTCTAAAAACTCTTGGCATAAGGGAATACTTTAAAGAGGGAAACGTAAGAATTGACATAAAAATCTGTCAAGGAATAGAATGCAGATTATGCATCAAAGCCTGCCCAACAAATGCTCTGTATTGGAGCCAAGGACAGGTGAATGTAACTGAAGACTTATGTATATATTGCGCAGCCTGCGTCCTAAGCTGCATAGTTGACGGATGCATTAAGATTACCAGAAAAAGAATTGACGGAAGAATTGAAAGCTTTAGCACACCTAGAGAAGCTATCAGACTTCTACAATCTATAAGTTCAAGAAGAAGAATTGACTTGGTAAGCCGCGTACTCAAACACTAAAATAGGATAAGAGCGATTCAAGTGGGTGAGAGAATTTGAAGCTGGCTGTTGCGGGCAAGGGCGGTGTGGGAAAAACCTTAATAGCTGGGACTCTTGCACGCCTCTACGCTAGGGAGGGTTATCAAGTCTTAGCTGTAGATGCTGATCCAGCAGTGAATCTATCCTATGCTTTAGGAATATCAAAAGAAGTAGCCTCCAAGATCATACCTCTTTCAGAAAATAAAACCCTTATAGAGGAGCGGACTGGAGCCAAACCTGGATCCGCCTTTGGAATATTTTTTAGTCTAACACCGACGGTGGACGATATTGCAGAAAAGTACGGTGTAATTGGACCAGACGGCGTCAGACTTCTTGTCATGGGTACTATACGTTCGGGGGGTTCTGGATGTACGTGTCCAGCAAATTCCTTACTCAGCGCTTTGATTAGGCATATAACTCTTAGGAGGGGAGATGTTGTGATTATGGATATGGAGGCTGGACTTGAGCATCTTGGCAGAGCTACAGCGAGGGGAGTTAGCGTATTATTGTGTATTGTGGAGCCTAGTGCTCCCTCAATAGAAACCGCTATAAGAATAAGCCAATTAGCCCGAGAAATAGATATAGAGGAGACGATTTTCGTTGGTAATAAGGTTATGACTAAAAATGATGAAAGATACATTAGCGAAACACTAAGCGAAGCTGGTTTTAATCTTTTTCATTCTGTTCCATTCGATCAGAATGTTATTAAGGCGGGTATTAAGCGTATAGCACCCATAGATTATTCGCCTAAATCACCAGCAATGTTAGCTATAAGAAAACTTGGGGAAAAACTTAAGGAGAAATATTTTTAAGAGCATTTTAAAGGATGATTTTGGATTGCATCTGTGCTTTATCTATCAAGATGATTTTGCTGAGCGAGTTATAGGAAACCTATGTAACGCATCTAATTTCTGCAGAGCATGCAATTTAACCTGTGAATATTGTCGATTAGCATATGGATCATTCGCAGAGGATATATCTTACGTCTATAGAATACCATCCAATCTGCCAGTATTCATTGAAGAGCCAGAAAAATATTTGCCGAAAAACATACCTAAATGCGATATTATAATTGCTGTTGGATTACATCCAGACATTCTGCTACATCTTCCATCAATTGCCTTAGATACTGAAGCGAAAGCAATAATAGTTCCAATTGAAAGCAGAAATTGGTGTCCAGCTGGCGTTAAAGAGCAACTGAAGGAAATGCTTGATGAAATCGGTATTGAATACTCCTTTCCAAAACCATTCTGTTCACTTGAAGAAATCAATCAACCTACAATAAAGGATTTCTTGGAGCATTATAAAATTGGGAAGCCGATAATTAAGGTTGAAGTTAAAGGCAACATGATAGTGAACGCCAATACTCTCAGAAGTGCCCCATGCGGTTCAACATGGTATGTTGCTCGATGCATAAAGGGAAGAAAAATCTCTGAAATAGAGGATGTTGTCGCCATAGCTCACCATTCCTACCCATGTACCGCAAGTATGGAAGTCGACCCAGAGATTGGAGATGCAATTCTTCATAAAGCAGGCTATATAATTCGAGAGGCAGTTAAAAAGGCTATAGAAGAAGCGTTACCATAAGAGCAGATAACCTTAAGAAATAGATGGGATGGGAAACATTTAATTGTCAAGCGATGATAGATATTTTTAAGGGATTGATATTTAATGGGGTAGTTTTAGTCCGCGGGAGTATCGGGTTGTGGGGATAGAGGGACTAGATAAAATTTTCAATCCTAAAAGGATAGCAATTATAGGCGCAAGTAATAGAGAGGGATCAGTGGGCTTCAGACTGTTTCATAACTTGATAGAGGCCGGCTTCCGAGGTTTCATTTATCCCGTTAATCCCTTCAGCCCGAGCATTCAAGGTGTAACAGCTTATCCAAGCATCAAAAAGATTCCATGGCAAATTGACCTAGCGATAATAGCAACTCCCGCACATATTGTTCCACAGATCATTGAAGAATGCGGAGAAAACGGAGTAACGGGAATAATCATAGTTTCATCCGGCTTCGGAGAAGCTGGACCACAAGGAAAAGCCTTGGAAGAAGAGATTCTTAAATTAAAGCGTAGATACGCCTTAAGAATAGTAGGGCCAAACTGCTTAGGCGTTATGCGTCCAAGCATAAGGTTGAACGCTACCTTCGCGAATAAAATGGCTAAGTTAGGTCACATAGCATTTATATCTCAGAGTGGTGCGCTCTGCGCCTCGGTTTTAGATTGGGCTTCATATGCAAATGTCGGTTTCAGCGCCGTTGTCTCACTTGGCGGAACAATAGATGTGGACTTCGCAGATTTAATAGATTATTTTGGAACTGATCCGGAGACAAGAAGCATAGTGCTCTTCGTGGAATTTATAAAGGATCCTAGAAAGTTTATGAGCGCTTCTAGAAGGTTTGCTGGAACTAAACCTATCATAGTTGTTAAAGCCGGCAAAACAAGGGAGGGAATGAAAGCGGCTGCAACACATACTGGTGCAATGGCAAGTGAAGACTTACTTTATGATGCATTATTTTCTAGAGTTGGGATAGTTCGGGTTGAGAACATATCTGATCTCTTCAGCTGCTCGGAGATATTGGCTATGCAACCTTTACCTAAAGGACCGAACTTAGCGATAATCACAAACGCTGGCGGACCGGGAGTTATGGCAACCGATGCGTTGATTTCTAGAGGGGGAAAACTTGCTAAGCTGAGTCAAGAGACGTTTGAAGCTCTAGATAGGATTCTACCATCCTACTGGAGTAGGTCTAATCCGATAGATATAGGTGAAGATGCAACCGTTGAAAGATTTAAGAAGGTTATAAACATATGTCTCAAGGATCCAAATATTAACGGTTTCCTAATTATTTATACGCCTATTGGAGCTGCCGATCCAAAGGAAACTGCAGAAGTCATAGTTGAGATATTTAGAGGAACAAATAAACCTGTTCTCACTTCATGGCTTGGGGAAGAGGAAGTCCGAGAAGCAAGAGAGATTTTTAGAAAAAATGGGATACCTACATATTTAACGCCAGAACAGGCTGCAAAAACTTTTCTGTATATGTATCAGTATGCTAGAAATCTTGAACTACTCTATGAAACTCCGGAGGATCTTCCCATAACTCAGCCAGCTAATAGAAGTCATCTCCAAAAAATTCTGGAAAATGCAGCTGAAGAGGGCAGATCAATTTTAACGGAATCCGAATCTAATGAATTTCTTATGGCTTACGGTATACCAGTAATTGAGACTTACATTGCGAAAAACTATAAAGAAGCTATTGAAGTGTCTTCGAAAATAGGTTTTCCAGTAGCCATGAAAATTTTATCTTCGGACATAATTCACAAAACTGATGTCGACGGAATAATTTTGAATATTCATACAGAACAGCAGATTAAAGAATCCTTCCGGAATCTCCTAGAAAGGGTGAAAAAGAAAAAGCCGGAGGCTAGGATTGAAGGCGTGATTATACAGCCGATGGCGCCGAGGGGATATGAGTTGATACTCGGCTCAAAAAGAGACCCGCATTTTGGATCGTTTATAGTATTTGGAGCTGGCGGAATTGGGGTTGAAGCCTTCAAGGATTTCTCTGTGGGTTTTCCACCTCTAAATCAGACTTTAGCTAAGAGAATTATCGAACAGACCAGAATTTACAGTCTCTTGAGGAAGGGATTCAGAGGGATTCCGCCTGCGAACATTAAATTAATTGAGGAAACTCTTGTTAAGTTTTCTCAATTAATAGTTGATTTTCCACAGATTAAAGAGTTCGACATTAACCCGCTCATAGTAACCGATAGAAAAGTAATGGCTTTAGATGCAAAAATATTGATTGATCTAGAGAGAAATCTAGGCGGATACCAGCCCTACGAGCATCTAATAATAAAACCCTATCCAAGAAAGTATGTGACTAAAAGAAAGATGAGAGATGGATACGAGGTTTTACTTAGACCTATTAAGCCGGAGGATGAGCCGCTAGTTAAAGAATTATTTAAATCATTCTCGGCTGAAACGATGAGGCTAAGATTCTTTCAGATACTTAAAGAGATAAACCATTGGACAATAGCTAGATATTGTAATATTGACTATGACCGCGAGATCGGCGTAGTCGCGGAAATAAATGAGGAAGGCATTAAAAGGCTGATTGGATTAGCCACCCTAATAATTCAACCCAATGGAGAAAGCGGGGAGATATCAGTGGTTGTAGGCGATCCATGGCAGAACAAAGGAGTTGGCACAATACTTATGGATCATTTGATCAAAATAGGGGAAGATATGGGTCTCAAAAAACTTTTTGGTGAATTTCTTGCTGAAAACACTAAGATAGCGCATATATGTCGAAAAAAGGGGTTTGAAATAAAGCCTCTGGATGAAGAAACTTGCATGGCAATATTAAAATTGAAATCTAAAGTTTAGGGCGGCGATTTTTAAGTTAATGGAGCTTCCAAATTTAGGAGCTCCTTAAACCTAGCCAATAACGGAACGCCGACTAACAAAGACACTAAAACAACTAAAGTATCTTCAATGTAGGAGTACATGGCCCCGCTAACAAATATTATATAAACAACTTCTGGTGAGAGAGCAAATAAGTTATATAATCCTAGCGGGATGAAAAGGAAGATACGTGCCAGTGAGTCCATGACTGCGGATATAAAGGAGATCAGTATCAATGGGAGAGGTAGAATTTTAATACGTTTAGCATTATCGCTTTTAAAAAGCTTCCCACCTAATTTCGAGGCTGGATACACGAGCGGAAAAGCCAGCAGAACATCAAGCACTGTCCAGAGCGGAAACCATCTTCCAAAAGGATGCATAAAATAGGCTAATAACATTACGATATAAAGCGCCATAACAGGTTTCCATTTTCCCTTAGCGAGAAAGCCAGCCGCTAAAACTCCCAGAGGTTCAGCGATTATGCCAAACATCCAAAGATCTGTAGGTTTTATAGCTCTGGCAACCACGCTACCTATAAATGCAACTAAAAAACCAGCCCATGGACCGAAAACAATTCCTTCAATCGGCTCTAAATAGATGGCCCAGTTGCGCCAAAGCTCAAAGGACATAAGATATAGTATTGTATGAAGCCCGGCGAAAACTCCGATTAGAGATATAGTTTTCGTTGATAAATGTAACATTCTTGGAACCTAATGTAGTTTTTTACATAAAAAGGCTATATATTTATTTTTAATGGAGGCTCCCATGAACAGCAGTTAGGGGATTATTGCAATATTCCTTAACAGGGCACACCTTACATTTACGTTTCTTACAGTACTCTAGGTTTAGCCTTATTAGAGCTGATTCATAGGGTTCTATGTTTTTAAGCCCTATTCTCCTAGCGGTTTCAATAGCCATCTTAGATGGATTCGGCTTCGCTTTATCCCATATGCCTCTGAGCTCCCTCAGAAATATGTTTACGCATGTTGGACCCACACCTCTAAATTCCATTAGACGCCTTTCCAGATCCCTTGGGCTATTAGACTTGCGATGGAGATTTTCCAGATCTCCATACTTCTCTTTGAGCTTCTCCATCACTGCCAGAAGATTTGAAGCTGTTGAAAAATCATATCTGACATATCCTCCAGAATCAAGTATCTCAACAAGTCTATCCCATCCAGCCTCAATTATCCGCTCTGGCGATGTAAGTCCCTCAGCCTCAAACAAACGAAAGGTTCTTTTGGCGATTTCAGCTGATATTCTTTTAGCAAAAAGAATTGATGCAAGAAACCACTTGAACCTATCTTCACGCCTAGTTAAATCTAAACCCAGCTCTTCGGAGTAGCTCTTAAAGCTCGATAATTTCTCTTCAACGCTCAATTTCTTTCAGCACAAAGAAAAATATTTTTCCACTTATATTAATTACTTGGGGGATTTATCTTATATGACATGAAACAATCATCATTAATAAAAAATGAGGCGTCTTAAGAGTGAAAACATCAGAAATGGAGGAAAATCTTAATGATTTGGTAAGCAAATATTTTCCATACCCTAGCTTTCGCCCATTCCAGCTTAACGCAATAAAATTTGCTTACAACATTATAGTTGAAGGGGAAATAGGTTTACTCTCCTCACCCTGTGGAACTGGAAAGTCCATTTCTGTTTTAACAGCCTATCTTGCAGCCAGAGAAAATGACCCAGCTGTCGGCAGATTATTGGTCTTAACAAGAACTAAAAATCAGCTCGAGATTTACTCTAGAGAATTGAAGAACATTAAAGAGAAAAGTAGGACAGAGATTACCGCATCCATATTTAAGAGCAAAAAAGAAATGTGTCCTTACGCTCTAGAGGACCCGAATCTTGAGGGTATAAGCTATAGAGATTTCCTGCAATATTGCAAGGGATTAAAAAGCGGAATTTTTGGGGGGTCATGTAAATACTATGATAGAACCTACAGTAATGGCGGTTGGAAACCAAGCTGGCTCACCCGCAATCTCATCGAAAAAATCAGAAGACTCGGTCCAATTATGCCGGATGACGTTTATACCTTATGCCGTAAAATGGAGGTATGCCCCTACGAGATTACAAGAATCCTTGCGAGACACTCTGACATAATTATTGGGAATTATAATTACATTCTTGTTGAGGCTGTTAGAGGATCAACGCTTGGAAGGGCGGGTGTGCGCATAAGTAATGTTAATTGCATCTTCGATGAAGCGCATAGCTTACCATATTATGCTTCAGGAATACTTTCCGACGAGCTATCACTTAGATCAGTTAGAAGGGCTATTAGAGAAATCGAGAGATTCGGATTAGAAGACTTAGGAATTCTAGACAGCCTATACGATGTGATGGTTGAGCTTGGGAAGATGGTTTACAGGATCTATGGGCCAGATGTGGAGCATATAATTAAGAGGGATAACTTAATTAATATTTTATCGGAGAAGACGGGAATAGAAAATAATGGATTAGCTGAGGCCATTGAGGAGCTAGCGTTTTTAGGCGAGATCGTTAGACAAAAAAGAGTTGAGGCGGGCAAAAGCCCTGTCTCCTATCTTTCTCGTTGTGCATCCTTTCTTATGGATTGGTTTAACCTAGCCGGTTCAAGTCGAGTTGGATATATTAAAGTTGAAGAAAACTCTGAAGAGAAAAGAAACGTTAGGCTAGGAATAAAGTGTTTAGATCCATCCCTATTAACAAGCATCATAAATGAGACGAGATCAGCAATCTTAATGTCTGGAACCCTGTGGAACATGGACTATTATATCGATGTTCTAGGTCTCAATAGAGATAGATGTAGAAACCTAGAATTACCGAGTCCATTTCCATCAGAAAACAGATTGATACTTGTGGACATGGCTGTGACAACAAGATTTGAAGAGCGGAGTGAAGGACAGTGGATAAAAATAGCTGAACGACTTAATCAGATAATTCAAGCAATAGAGGGAAGAGTGGCTGTTTACTTCCCTTCCTACGATGTTATGCATGAAATCATGAAATACACTAGATTAAATATTCCAATGTTAATTGAAAGAAAAGATACGAAAATTGTTGATGCACTTAGCTTTCTTAGGGAAAACAGCGAATGCGCTATATTCGGCGTGGCTAGAGGAAAGATGAGTGAAGGAGTGGACATGTCAATTGAAGGACGTAGTATGCTCTCAGCAGTAATAATTGTTGGATTACCCTTCCCAAAGAAAACAGAACTTCAGTTAGCCTTACAGGAATACTTTGCCGAAAAGTTCGGGGATAAGGCTGTTGAATACTCAAGTAATATTCCATGCTTAAACGCACTAGCCCAATCTGCGGGCAGACTTTTACGTGATCCAAAAGATAGAGGAATAATAGTGATCATGGATAGACGGGCGGCGGGGAGATTTAAGAATAGGCTTCCGGAGGATTGGAGAAGAAACATGAAGGCTCACATAAAAATAGAGAATATAATTAAGAGAATAAATGCCTTTGTGAGTGAAGAGAAGAATAGCTCTCAGTAGAGAATGAGGGTGTAAGAGTAACTAAACATTTTTTGTCTTCTTGAGGCTTATTGAAACTTTTTCATACAATTCTTCATATATTTTCAGCGCCTCCCTTAAAGCGCTGTCCACACTAATCTTTCCAGCTTCAACATTAGCCATTAGCTGCTCTACGTAACGTCTAGTGTCAGGTGTAACCAGTCTATAATCTACACTTTTTAAGAGATCTATTAGCATCTCACCTAAACCGCTTAAGCGAAATGTTCTACCCTTCTTTTCAGCATAACCTCTTTCAATTATTATCTGCGGATAATCCGCCCTAGTTGCATCTGTTCCAATAGAATGCTTTTCCAGAAGCCTAAGAAGCTCTGATTCAGTTAAGTGAGGAGGAGGCTTAGTTTTACGTTCTTTTAGGTCAACTCTGATTACTGGCAGCAATTCGTTAATATGTAACTGCGGAAGCCAAAGAACATCTTTAGGTTTAAAATATGGAAATATATTATAGAAGCCTTCGTCGGTAAAATATTTGCCGGATGAGCTCATTCTTACACCTTTAATCTCAACATCCAATTTCCACTTTTTTAGGAAAGCATCTCTGCCAACAACATTTGCTAGATAACGCCTAGCAATATACTCCCAAATTTTTCCTTTGACATCGGACTTAGCATAGTATGCTGTTGGGTGTATTGGTGGATGCGCCCCATCATTCTTTCTTCCATCTCGAGGATTATAGGAAAGCAGATCAACATATTTACTGAGAAAGGTGGATGAAAGCATTGTTAATATGGGTTTATGGTTAATCGTCAGCCACATGTTTGTTTCAGTTCTGGGATAGCTTATGTAACCGTCGCCGTAAAGCGCTTCAGCTAAAGCCATAATTCTTGTAGCGCTTAAGCCTAAAATTCTAGAGAGCTCCTGTAGCATAGTATCCGTGTCCGTTGGAAGAGGTTTACGCTCAACATGGTCTGCCAACAAGAAATCCTTAACAGACGCATACTTAACGTCTCTAAGAGACTCATATAACCTCCGTGCAGTAACATTATCTCTGATAGGCTTTGAGGAAACCTTAACTTTAACACCGTGAATATTCAAAACCGCAGACATCACATAATATTTTTCAGACCTGAAATTTCTAATCTCCATGTCTCTTTGATAAACAAACCATAAGGTAGGTATCTGACATGAACCCCACGAAACTAGGCTACCGCTATTATTCAAGCTTCCTGACAGGGTTAGAAGCCTCGTGTACGCTGCGCCAGTTATTAGATCGAATTTATGGCGTAGTAAGGCCTTCCAAACCCAGCTCCACTTTAAGTCCGGTTCAAGCGCTTCCCATGCACGTCTAAGCTCTTCAGGTGTGGCAGCGTTGAATCTCATCCGAGCATATCTCGGTGATCCCCTTAAAACTTTCTTCGCTATCAATAGTACTTCGTAAGCTATTAGCTCTCCTTCCGGATCGTTATCAGTTGCCAGAATCAACATGCTGGCGTTTTTGAGGGCATTAGATAAATTTCTGTAAGTTTCGAAATCTCTGACAACCCATTCTATTGGGGCTCTAAATAGCTCATGGGGATCAACCATCCTCCATTTAGAATATTGCTTTGGAAAATCTAGTTCTAGAATATGGCCTCTCAACGCTATGACAGGTGGTGTAGGCTTTATGGCTGATTTAATATTTCGGGCGACAGATGATTTCTCAGCTATTACTAGCATAGTGAGATTGCACCGATAAGAAAAGTACATTATAATATCTAGCTTAAAAACTCCTATATTATGAAATTAACATAAATTTTGTTTGGATAAAAATCATAATAGATTGAGGAGGATACGCAGGACTTAAGTGCACGATTTCATTCTTTACGCTCTCTTAGCGAGCGCTTCTAGAAGCTTTTCTTCTTCCAGAGCATGCTTCTCTTCGAGGGATACTCTTTGGGAAGCCATTCCGGCTTAGGCTTATCCTTATAGTAGGCTCTTATAGCTCTTTTAAGAGAGCCCCAACAGCAAGTATGCCACAGTGATATTTACAGATGGTAAGCCACCTAAATCATCAGACACGTCCTTCCACGAAATATTCCAGGCTTCATGTAAACTTTTACCCTTAATCATCTCAGTTAATGTACTAGCCGCAGCTATATTCGCGGCGCAACCATAGCTTTCAAATTTAGCCTCAACAATTCTCTCCGCTTCCTCCCTCCAACTTCAACAAATAATGTGGACAGCTGAACCCAACTGGCAATCTAACCTTCAATCTTAAAAATATGCGAAAAGAGTTTGTTTGAAATCCGTTTGACTTCGTTTTTATTATAAGTTTTTTAGTTTTCTTAAGCCTTAAATCTACAAATTTATTTTGATATTTTATTTGGCTTCATTAATTTAAAATAATTGATATACGGATTTTAAAAAATTAGACCCCCTCCCCCTCTAGATGGGGAAAGAGGGCAGCTAGATTTTTCAGGAGGGAATAAGAAATAAAGTTAAGTTCATCCATTTTTTGGTTGGGGAAGAGGGAAAAAGATGGTGAAGAAGATTATAGTTTACTTCGAAAGGGGAGGGGGTAGAAAACACTTATGAAACTCTTAAGCTCGCAAGGGAAAGGGCTGATGAGCTAGGTATAAGGGACATAATTGTAGCCTCCACTCACGGCGGAACTGCGTTAAAATATTCAATCCTAAAGAATTCAATCTTGTCGCCGTAAGCATATGTGTGAGGGATTCAGAGATCGAGGATAGACCATGACAGCTAAAGAGAGGGAGAAACTTCAGAAAGAGGGCATTAAGACGCTGACGTGTATTCACGCTTTAGGTGATAATGTGGGTTCAGCCTTCACAGAGAAACGTGGAGGAGTAGCAGCTGAGGAGATAGTTCGTGAAACTCTTTATAGATTCTCTCAAGGAATGAAAGTTGCAGTTGAGGTTTCTTTAATGGTGGCAGACGCGGGTTTGATACCGGTGGATCGAGAGGTTATAGCTATAGCGGGAACTGGCGAAGGAGCAGACATGGCAATAGTTCTGCAACCGGCATACACTAGAAAGTTCCATGAGCTGAAGATAAAGGAGATCATAGCAAAACCAAGGGAGCCATAAAATAGTAAACTTTGCTGATTTTTCAATCAAACCTTATTATTTTTGATCTTTTTAGGCAAAACTCTTTCAGAAAATCTCTACATTTTTTTGTAACGATACTTTTTTATTGTAGTGTTACATTTTAATTTAGAATAGCAGGCGGAAGATTAATGAAATCATTCATGATAATTAAAGATCCTGAGATTGCAAAGCTCTTCGCAGACAAAACTAGAAGGGAGATCCTTCATAATCTGAGACATTATGAGCTGACGGCTTGTCAGCTCGCTAGAATTCTTGGCAAGAACGTTTCATCGATATCTCATCATCTCTCCGTATTGGAAAGAGCAGGTTTGATAGAGCAGACTCGGATTTCAGTAAAGGGAAATCTCGTTGAAAGATATTATCGCGCAGCAGCCCGGAAGTTCATAATTTCATATACTTTAAGCGAAGGATTGATCCCCGGTTCCGAAGACATTTCGAAGTGGAACAAGGAGATCTGTAAAAAAGCCGCTGAAAACATAGATCTATTTGGCTTTAAAATTCCAGATGAAAAGAGAGAGAAAATACGGCGTTTAATTGAGAGATACGCGTCTCTTAGAAATATAACCTTCGAAAAATTGATTCTAAGACAAAGGGAATCGGCGGAGATTATTCAACCTGCAATGAGACTCCTTATATCGGTTTTAACGAGTGCTCTTCTTTTCAAAAATTCAGAATATAGAGAAATCATGGAGGAAATATGTTCAGAGATTGGGATAGAAGGGGAAAAGTAGATGGCATTCATAAGTAAACTTGCAAAATACGTGCTTAAGAGATGGTATCTGTTAATTTTCATGCTGATTTGTATAGTGCTTACCACATACATAAATGTCTATATACCCCAGTTAGGAGGGCAGGTTATAAAGAATATCATTGAGATTAAAGATTTTAATATGCTATTGTGGCTTGTAATTCAGATAATAGGTTTAACTGGGATATTGGGCGCTCTATCATTTGTTTCCCGATACTTAAATGGATATTTTTCGCAGAAAATTGTTTATGAAATTAGGAATGATGTCTTTAAATCTATCCAGAGGCAATCTCTCGCATTCTTTGACAAAATAGATGTCGGACAGCTGATGTCAAGAGCTACGACTGATACTGAAAGGGTAGGGCGATTCCTAGGATTTCAATTTAGGATGCTTGTTGAAACGCTTTTTCTTCTAATCGGAGTTGTTGCCTCAATGATAACGATTGACTGGGAACTCACACTTATATCATTTTTAACAGTTTCGCTCATATTTGTGAACTTCTCCCTATTCGGTAAGAAGATTAGACCTGTTATAAGTAAATCTCGGGAGTACTTTGCGAATTTAACATCCACACTTTGGGAGAACATTTCAGGAACGAGAATTGTTCGAGCCTTCGCCATGGAGGATTATGAAAAAGAAAAATTTCAGAAGCCTAATAGGGCTTATTATGAAGCGATGATTAAAGCTGCAGCTCTAAGAGCAACTTTCCTGCCGCTAACAGGGTTAATAGGAGGTTTTGTAACAGTTATCGTATATTGGTTCGGTGGAATAGAAGTCATAGAAGGTAGAATAGGTATAGATACACTCTATGTTTTCAGCAGTTACATTTCGATGCTGATAAGGCCGATGGCGATGATGGGCATGATATGGACAGGTTATCAGCGGATGGCAGCGGCGGGTGAAAGAGTCTTTCAGATAATTGAAGCTGAACCTGAAGTTAAGGATAAACCAAACGCGATTGAACTAAAGAAAATAAGAGGGCATATAAAATTCGAAAATGTTTATTTCGGGTACGACGCAAATAAACCAATTTTAAAGAATATTAGTTTTGAAGTTAAACCCGGAGAAACTGTTGCATTACTTGGACCAACAGGATCCGGAAAAAGCACAATCATTCGTCTTCTGATGCGATTTTACGATGTTACATCTGGGAGAATACTTATTGATGGTTATGACATAAGAGACGTGAAGTTAAAATCGCTAAGGAAGCATATAGGCATAGTTTCGCAGGAAATCTTCTTATTTAATAGGACTGTGAAGGAGAACATATCCTTTGGGAAACCTGATGCTTCTATGGAAGACATTATAAGAGTTGCTAAGATAGCGCAAGCACACGAGTTTATAACAAAACTACCCGATGGCTACAACACCATTATTGGTGAAAGGGGGATAAACCTTTCAGGCGGTCAGAGACAGAGAATAGCCATAGCTAGAGCCTTACTTTTAGATCCTAAGATCCTAATTCTTGATGATTCAACCTCAAGCGTGGATGTGGATACGGAATATGAGATTCAGAAAGCTTTAAGCGCTTTACTCAAAGATAGAACAACTCTCGTTATAACGCAGCGTATCTCTACAATTCGAAACGCTGATAAAATAATAGTTATGGATAATGGCGAAATAATAGAAGAAGGAGACCATAAAACTCTGATAGCGAAGAAGGGAGCCTACTATCGGCTTTATCAGACACTCTACGAAGCGCAAAAGGAGGTTCTTAAAGCGGTGGAAGCACGTCGAACATTTGAAAAAGAAAAAGCCGTTCTATCAGAGCATAATGGAGGTGGATGATTGTGGGATGGCATCTTCATCCTCACCCTCATCATGGTTTAGAAGAAAGGGAAAATGAGAGAAAAATGTCTACTAAGGAGATATTCACCAGACTGCTGAGATACTTGATACCTTATAAAAAATGGATTGCAATAGTAATATTTGCAGTTGTAGTCACATCAGTTACCAAGATTGCAAGCCCATATATTTTAGGTAGAGAAATAGTGTCGAAGTATATATTAAGAGGAGACTTACGTGGCTTTCAAACAATAATACTTATCTTTATTGGGATTCAAATCGCTAATTGGATCGCTAACACTATACGCACCTATGGTTTGGGAAAGATAGGGCAGGCTCTATTATTTAGGATGCGAGGGGATCTCTTTTCGCATCTACAAGAGCTTTCCCTCAGCTTTTTTGACAATTCGGACACCGGTGACCTGATCTCTAGAGTCACAAATGATACGGATGCGATAGGTGAAGCCTTCACATCAGGTTTAGTTCAAGTTGCAAGTGACATTCTAAGCCTCTTTATGATAATAATTGTAATGTTTAGTATTAACATTCAGTTAAGCCTAGCATCCTTAGTGGTTGTGCCGCTCATAATCGCCGTCGCCTTCTTATTTAACTCTAAATTCAAAATGGCATATCGGATGCAAAGAACAAAAATTTCAAGCATCACATCCAAGCTTCAGGAGAGTATATCAGGTATAAGGGAAATACAATCCTTCACTAGAGAAAGAGATGTTATAAGAGATTTTAGAAATGTGAATCTTGAAAATTTCCAAGCGAATCTCCAAGCGACGAAGGTTTGGGGCTCTTTCTTCCCGACAATTCAATTAATACAGGCTCTTGGATCTGGGATAGTTATTCTCTACGGTGGATGGCTTGCCTTTAACGGTATGTTAGGGTCAATTGGGGATGCAGTTGGAACATTAATTACGTTCATAATGTATGTTGGAATGTTCTTTGGTCCCATATTTGATTTAACAAACTTTTATAATACTGTTCAATCAGCGCTTGCAGCGGCAGAGAGAATATTTGAAATTCTCGATGTGAAGCCTGAAATAAGGGAGAGTGAGGACGCTATCGAAATATCTGAAATAAAGGGTGAAATAGAGTTTAGAAATGTAACCTTCGGATATAAACGTGAAAAACCAGTCTTGCACAATATAAGTTTTCGAATAAAGCCAAAAGAAACCATAGCTCTTGTAGGGCCGACAGGCGCCGGAAAAAGCACAATAATAAAGTTACTATGCAGATTTTATGATCCACAGTCAGGTCAAATATTAATTGACGGATATGATCTAAAGAAGATTAAGCTAAAGTCACTTCGTAAAAAGATAGGTATTGTTCTCCAAGAAACTTTCCTCTTTTCAGGCACAATAATGGATAATATAAGATATGGTAAGATTGATGCGACAGAGAAGGAGATTATAGCTGCCGCTAAACTTGTGGGAGCTCATGAATTCATAGAGAAACTTCCGGAGGGATATAATACTAAGATAGGAGCTGGAGGAACGGGATTATCAGCAGGTCAAAAGCAGCTAATATCATTCGCACGGGCGCTTCTCAGGGATCCGGCAATTCTGATACTGGATGAAGCTACGTCAAGCGTAGATCCCTATACGGATTTACTTATCAGGAGAGCCATGAAAGTTCTGCTTAAAAATAGAACTGCAATAATAATTGCGCATAGACTCTCAACTGTTAGAGACTCGGATAGAATATTGGTTATAGACGATGGAAAAATAGTTGAAGAGGGCAACCATAGGGAACTCATAAGAAGAGGCGGATTATATAGCCATTTGTATAAGATGCAATTTAAAGAGCCGGAAAAAGAAGCTGTCACCCTTCACTGATGAAGAGGAAAATAGAAAAATTTATGACCCAATTTAACTGGCAATATTTTCATATCACAATAATATTTTAATAGGAGATTAAAAAAGGCTAAAAGCTTTTTAAGACTTATTTTTATTCGCTTTAAAACTTAAATTGCCTCCATGCCGTTGTTTCAAGTCTTTTATCGCAAAGTGTTCTAACAAATTAGTAAATTAGGAGACTCTCATTCCACATTCTTATTAACCTATCACAGTCTCTTTTAACATCTTGTTTCCGGCTTTTTTCCCTCAATTTTTTAAGAAAATCTATGCGTTTTTCAAAAGAGCGAAGCTCAATTAAACCCTCATGGCGGTAATTGCCTTCAGCATGTATTTGCATGTAGCATGCCTCCTGGATAAATCTGCCTGCAGCATCAACCGGATTTTCAACAGCATATTTATTTGCCCAAATTGTCGCTTCAGATATTCTGAGCTGCGTTAAACCATTAATCTCCACTATACGGTGAATATGAGCCTTTAAGAAATCGTAGTAACCAGCTGTTTTAATGAGTTTAAGAGCCTGACGTACCTTTTCTTTAAAATACGGGCTCCCCTTAATTCTCAAACGG